>JAGPDJ010000112.1 GCA_018057635.1 Ferruginibacter sp.
AACGGGCAGCAATAGCCGCACTTACGGGAACCCTGGAACCAACACATGCCATGGTTAAAAAATTCAGGGAACGAAGGGAAAAAGTGATGCAACTGGTTAAGAATATTCCGGGTATTATTTGCAATGAACCTCCGGGTGCATTTTATATTTTCCCGGATGTTAGTTCTTATTTTGGCAAAGTAACAGAAGCAGGGGAGACCATCAGCAATGCGGATGATTTGTGTATGTATTTTTTAAATACGGCCCATGTATCTGTAGTTACCGGGAAAGCTTTTGGAGAACCAAATTGCATCCGCATTTCTTTTGCAAACAGTACAGAAAATATTGAGAAAGGGTTTGTGAAGATCAGGAATGCGTTGGCGGGATTACATTGAGGTGTGGGGAGATACAAGAAACATGATACAAGATACATGATTTACAGATTTACAATCTGTTGCAAAAGTTAATCAGGTATCTTGAATCCTTTATCCTGTATCATCTCTACAAATTTAATAGCTTTCGGTACAACTCCTCCACCTGTGGTATCAGTAACTGCTCTTCGTCATTTGTGATGATAAAATTACAGAGGTTCATTTTCTTTGTTTCATCCATCTGTTTATTGAGGCGTGATTCTACAGCTTCTTTGGTAAGTTTGTCTCTTTTCATTGCACGCTGCAGCCTAAGTTTATAAGGCGCATTTACGCCAATTACATAATCCAGGTTTTTTTGCGCACCGCTTTCAAAAAGTAATGCAGCTTCCTTGATGGCAAAAGGTATTTCTGAACTATTATTTTCATGGCCGATATTTTTCATCCAGTTTTCGGCATCCGCAATTGTTGCAGGGTGTACCAGCGTATTAAGTAAGGCGAGTTTCTGTGGATCATTGAATACCAGTGAAGCTAGTTTTGTACGGTTTAACTGCTTGTTCTCATAAACTTCCGGGCCAAAATTTTCTATAATTTTCTGTTGCAGCTCTTCATCCTCATTCATTAGTCTTTTGGCAGCATCATCAGCATAATAAACTGGTATACCAAGTACTTCAAATATCCTGGCAACGGTGGTCTTGCCACTGCCGATTCCACCGGTGATACCGATTCTGAGCATAATTCATTTGTTATATTTATGATGTATGATGTATGATGTATGATGTGAAACAGGTTCTAAAAATCATACATCATAAATCATACATCACACATCATACATTTCATTATTTCTTTACTTCAGCGGCCGGTTTATTCACATTGGCAGTCCATTCCATGCTGATAGAACTTTTTTCAATTTTGATATAACTACCCGGGCTTGTTTCCAGCATCAGGGTGCCATCATCATTTACTTTGTAGATAGTTCCGTGGATACCAGCAATAGTAACTACTTTTTCACCTTTTTGAAGATTAGTGATGAATGCTTTTTGTTGTTTTGCTTTTTTTGCCTGCGGGCGGATCATAAACATCCAGAATACCAGGATCATTAATCCCATCATGATCAGTGTACCGGTACTTCCACCTTTTCCCTGTGGGTCCATCATCAGAAAAATACTTAAAATTTGCATTGTTGTTTGTTGTTTTTTGGTTGCCTGTTGCAACCGGTTAAAGTATAAATTATTATTCTTTCCCTATTACTTCGCCCCTGAGCAGTAAATCTTCAAAGGGCGGATTTGCATTTGAAGTTACTGTTACTGTTTTGCGTACTTCACCGGGCCTGTTCTCGCTGTTGAACTTAACTTTTATGAAGCCCATTTCACCTGGTTTTATAGGCTCTTCAGGCTTTTCGGGTACGGTGCAACCACAACTGGCAGAAACATTTGTTACAACCAATGGTTTGTTGCCTGTATTCCTGAAGCGGTAACTGTATTCCACCAGCTCTCCTTCTGAAATTTTACCAAAATCATATACACTGTCTATTACCTGGACAGTGGTAGGATCTTTCATTTCTACAGGAACTGGAACCGGCATCTTTGCCTGCTTATCTTTTTTACGAACATCGCAACTTGTATGCAATACAACAATACACCCTGCAATGAAGAGAATTTTTGAAAGCTGTAGGGATTTTTGCATTTTATAAAACACTGTTTTTAAAATTTCTTTTTTCAATTTTATTTTCTGCTGTAAGTTCTTTGTGGATGTTATCAAGCAAGCCATTTACAAACTGTCCGCTTTGCGGAGTACTGTAAGCTTTAGCAATATCAATATATTCATTGATAGTAACCTTGGTAGGGATGGTTTCAAAATACAGGAATTCACATACACCCATTTGCAAAATAATAAGATCGAGTGATGCAATCCTGTCGGCATCCCAGTTTTTTAGTTTTGGTTTTATCAGTTCCAGGCAATGTTCAGTTTTTTCAAGTACAGTATTCAGCAATGATTTGGCAAATTCCCATTTTTCCTTGCTTAGGAATTCTGTAAAACTCTGCAGGCCGGGTTTATTCAGGTAAGCCGGAACCAAAGTCTGCATCATTTCTGCATCATCATCCCAGTTAATAAAATGCTCTTCCACATGGTTTATAAAGCGTTCATCCGGCAACATCAGGTTTGAAAAAATGAATTCCAGTATCTTTCTCTCTGATTTCTTATCCCGCTGGGTTAATTCAATATATTCTTTGTAATCAGGAGAATTTTTCAGGTCTGTGTAGATCTTTTTCAGCAAATCGGTGTCAACCAGGCTGGTTAGTTTTGCTGCGGATAAAGATGATTTGAAATCAGGGTCTTCTACAATTTTCCATAACAATTCATTGCCTGCAATGCGTGTATTTGTTGTAAGGTCGCTGGCGGAAGGTAAATGCTTGCTTGCTTTTTGCCTGGCATCTACTTCTGCAAAGCGGGCAACTTCAGTGATGAAAAATATTAAATAAGTGAATAAATTCCTGCTTTCATCTATCTTCTTGGTAAGTACTGTAAGGGGTTCTCCGGGTTTGGCCTGTCCACTTAAACTGTCTATGCTGTATAAGGTCTGCATCACTTTTACCCGGATATTTCTTCTGCTGATCATTTCTAAAGAACTTTATTTTAGGCTGCAAATTTACGGGTTTAAATTTTCAGCAGGCAGTTTATCAGCATAAATATTGAATAAATGAAAAATTGTCTTATATGCTTCATTTTAAACTGACATACTGGTTATAATCTGTCAACTCTTCGCTTTTTATAATTTGGTATGATATTTAATAAAGTACCTTCGCAATCCCTAATCAGGGAAAATTATTTAAAACTCAAATCAAAATACCGAATTATGGCTAAAAAGTTAAACATTACTCCGCTACACGACAGGGTAATTGTGAAACCAGCTGCTGCTGAAGTTAAAACTGCCGGTGGAATTATCATTCCGGATACTGCTAAAGAAAAACCTCAAAGGGGAACTGTACTGGCTGCAGGTCCTGGCAAAAAAGACGAACCAGTTACTGTTAAAGCAGGAGATGAAGTTCTGTATGGTAAATATGCCGGTACAGAAATAACTGTTGAAGGCGTGGATTACCTGATCATGAGGGAAAGTGATATCCTGGCGATCGTGTAAATAAGCCATTAGTTATTAGCTATTAGTAAAACTTTTCTAAAATAACCTTTTTAAAGAATTGCTAATAACTAAAAGCTCATTGCTAATAACTAATAGCTAACAACTATCAGCTAACAACTAACAGTTCAAAAATTAATTAAAAAATCTAAAAAATTACCAAATGTCTAAAATAATATACTTCGATATTGAAGCAAGGAATAAAATGAAGAAAGGCGTTGATACGCTTGCCAATGCTGTAAAAGTAACCCTCGGACCTAAAGGCCGTAACGTGGTTATTGAAAAGAAATTCGGAGCTCCACAGGTAACCAAAGATGGTGTTACTGTAGCCAAAGAAATTGAACTGGAAGATCCAATTGAAAATATGGGTGCCCAGATGGTTAAGGAAGTTGCTTCAAAAACTGCAGATATTGCAGGTGATGGAACTACAACTGCAACTGTACTGGCTCAAAGTATCATCAGTGAAGGACTTAAAATGGTTGCCGCAGGTGCAAACCCAATGGACCTGAAACGTGGTATTGATAAAGCTGTAAGCCTGGTTGTTGCCAGCTTAAGAGACCAAAGCCAGACTGTAGGAAACGACAGCAAAAAGATACAACAGGTTGCAACTATTTCTGCAAATAATGACGAAACCATCGGTAAACTAATTGCTGAAGCATTTGCAAAAGTTGGTAAAGAAGGTGTTATCACTGTTGAGGAAGCAAAAGGAACAGATACAACTGTTGATATTGTAGAAGGAATGCAATTTGACCGCGGATATATCAGTCCGTATTTTGTTACCAACAGCGAAAAAATGCAGGCTGAATTACAAAACCCATACATCCTCATTTATGACAAGAAGATATCTGCAATGAAAGATATCCTTCACATATTAGAAAAAGTTGCACAAACCGGCCGTCCGTTGCTCATCATTGCTGAAGACCTGGAAGGTGAAGCGCTGGCAACACTGGTTGTAAACAAACTGCGTGGTACAATAAAAGTTGCTGCAGTAAAAGCACCGGGTTTTGGCGACAGGAGAAAAGAAATGCTGACTGATATCGCTATCCTAACTGCCGGTACTGTTATCAGCGAAGAACAGGGTTATAACCTTGAAAATGCTGATCTTACTTATTTAGGCCAGGCTGCTTCGGTTACTATTGATAAGGACAATACAACTGTAGTTGGTGGTAAAGGTGCAAAGAAAGATATTACTGCCCGGGTAAACCAGATCAAAGCACAGGTAGAAAATACAACTTCAGATTACGATAAAGAAAAATTACAGGAACGCCTGGCTAAATTAGCCGGTGGTGTTGCTGTGTTATATGTAGGTGCTGCTACTGAAGTGGAAATGAAAGAAAAGAAAGACAGGGTAGATGATGCTTTACATGCAACCCGTGCTGCGGTTGAAGAAGGAATTGTTCCCGGTGGTGGTGTTGCTTATATCCGTGCTATTGCAAGCCTGGATCCAAAAGTAAAAGGCCAGATTGCTGATGAGCAAACCGGAATGGCCATTGTTCGCCGTGCTTTGGAAGAACCCGTTCGTACATTAACTGCCAATGCAGGTATTGATGGTTCTATCGTGATCCAGAAAATCAAAGAAGGAAAAGGAGATTTTGGTTTCAATGCAAGAACTGAAGTGTACGAAAACCTGTTCAAAGCAGGTGTGATCGATCCAACCAAAGTTAGCCGTGTTGCGCTAGAAAACGCAGCTTCTATTGCAGGTATGCTCTTAACCACAGAATGTGTGGTTGCTGAAAAACCTAAAGAAGAAGCACCGCACGCTCATGGAGCACCTGATATGGGTGGAATGGGTTACTAAGAAAGAAAAAATACCATATAAATTGTCCCCGTTATGCAAAAGTATAACGGGGATTTTTTTTATAAGAAAGCATAAAACTTTAAGTTTACAATTATATTAAACCAGTAAACCAACAAACCAACAACCCATCATGGAACAACCCGATTACATCAAACAAAACAAAGAAACCTGGAATATTAAAACAGATATTCATATCGCTTCTACGTTTTATGATATGGATAGTTTTATGAAAGGGAAAAATTCCCTGAATGAAATTGAACTGAAATTATTGGGTGATGTTACCGGGAAAACAATTTTACACCTGCAATGCCATTTTGGCCAGGACAGCATCTCACTGGCACGCATGGGTGCAAAAGTGACCGGTGTCGATCTCTCGGATAATGCAATCGGCAAGGCAACGGAAATTGCTAAGCAATTGAATGCAGATGCAACATTTATCTGTTGTAATGTATACGATCTCCCGGCTCACCTGGATAAAACATTTGATATGGTATTTACCAGCTATGGCACTATTGGCTGGCTTCCCGACTTAGATAAGTGGGCTGCTATTGTATCAAAATACCTGAAACCGGGTGGCAAATTTGTGTTTGCAGAATTTCACCCGGTTGTGTGGATGTATGACAATGATTTTGAAAAAGTAACCTACAAGTATTCAAAAGCAGAACCAATTGTAGAAACTGTAACAGGTACTTATGCAGATAAAACGGCCCAGGTATCCACACAAACCATCACCTGGAACCATGGAATAGGCGAAGTGGTTAACAGCCTTATAAAAAAGGGAATTGAAATAAATGAACTGAATGAATATGATTATTCACCGTATGATTGTTTCAATAAAGTGGAGGAATTTGCTCCCGGTAAATTCAGGATAAAGGAATTCGAAAATCTTATTCCAATGGTTTATAGCATTCTGGCAACAAAAAAATAATTCATAACGAGTAATATTGTTTTTGTTGATTCGTGAACTTTTTTTTTATTAAAAAGTATTCAGGCCTTTAAAAAAAATTGGTAAGTTTTTATACAATATTGTAAATCTCCCGGATTCTGCATATTGACCTGGTTCATCAATGTGTATTGTTAATTAAATATTAAGACGGGAACAAGTTTCGTACTCAAAATCCCATTGGGCATAATGCAATTGTATCGCTGTAATGCAGTGTACACAATCGGTTTAACAAATCTCTGCCGGTTTAGCGAATGTAATTTTAAGTAATCTTGATTCAGTATCGCATGCAGGGGATACTATCTTTGTTCGAGGAATTACAAATAATCTTTTTCGCTTCTTTCAAAGCAAGTTGATTCGTATCCTGAAATGCTTTCACAGCATCATACATTGCCTGTTGTATCAAAAAAAATTAAGTTGGTTGTATTATCTGCTTGCTGTATGATAATTCTTTATTAACCATTTAAATCTAAACACAATGAAAAAAGCAATTGTTTTAACAGTAAGTATTTTTAGTTTATTCTTAGGCGTTAATGCACAGGATATTTCCAGGACTGTTTCTTACAAAACGGGTGACCCGTTATTGGTGAAGTTTGTGGAAACAGAAGGTGATTACCTCGTTTTTAGCGTACAGATCACTGCTGTCAATAATCTTCAATCAACATTTAAGATTGATGATGCCATTGAAGGTGAATTGTATTCGAGCAAATTTCAACTGGTGTCTAAAGTTCAGAAAGTGAAAATTGAAAAAAGAGAAAACCAGGTGCTGGATTTTAAACTGGTTTCTGCAGGGAAAACTTATTCGCAGTCATTTACAACTTACAATGGTGTTGTAGAATCAAATGTGGAAGACAAATCTGTAGTGCGTTTGTAAAATAGGATAACGGTATTTTAATTAACTAAACTGGCGCAGGTTTCAAGACTGTGCCAGTTTAATAATGAAGTGCATTTAAACAACCAGGTTCCTCGCAATGACGGATATATAGTAAATTCAAATTATAGAGTTACAAAAAATTACATTTTTGACAATTCAGTAAAAAGCTGTTTTTGTTTTTCACTTAACTTCTGAGGCAGTTTAACAGTATAAGTTATATACAGGTCGCCATAATTTCCTTCAGATTTATAAATGGGATAACCTTTTCC
>JAGPDJ010000113.1:0-5009 GCA_018057635.1 Ferruginibacter sp.
GGATAATACTGCACTGGACCTCATCAGTGGTTTATCCCTCACATTTCCTGTACGAAGCAACCCGGGATTTACATACGGCTCCGGATTAAGAGACCAGGCCATGGTTCTGGAAACACTAACATTAATGGGTAAACGAGATAAAGCTGCCACTGTCCTTACAAGTGTTGCCGGTAGTCTTTCCCAGGATAGCTGGTATAGTACCCAGACAACAGCTTATTCATTGATCGCAATTGCAAAGTACTGTGGCAAAAACCCATCAGGTGAAAAGATCATTGCGGCAACAAGCATTAATGGATTAAAAACTGACATCACTTCAGCCTCTTACCTGAAACAATTACCCGTTGTTTTCAAGAATGGAGACGCTCCGGTAAATATTGTGAACAAAGGAAAAAACACCCTCTACCTGAAACTGATCACCAGGGGTCAGCCGCTTACAGGAGACAGTATAAAACCTGTAAATAATTCCGGAACACTTATCATGAATGTATCATACATTTCACAAAATGCATCAGTACTGGACATAACAAAGCTTCAGCAGGGAACAGATTTTATTGCCAAAGTCAGCATAACCAACACGGGTAAACGAGGTACATTCACTCAAATGGCCCTTTCACAGGTGTTTCCCTCCGGATGGGAAATACTGAACCCACGGATGGTGGATGGAGAAGGCGCTTTTAAATCATCAGCTTCCACCTACCAGGATGTACGCGACGACCGGGTATACAGCTATTTTAACATCAGGCAAAATGAAACACTCACTTATTATGTTCAGCTAAATGCTACATATCCCGGAAGGTTTTATTTACCGGCAACATCATGCCAGTCGATGTACGATAACACGATAACCGCGTCTACTTCAGGTAAATGGGTAGAAGTGATTAATCAGTAAATATTTAATTTGAGATGTGTGATTTATGATGTATGATTTAACGACAGCTCACAAATCATAAATCATACATCTCATCAAATGAATGTGATCCAACATACCGCTAACAGATTCACCAGGCTTACGCTAAAAACCAAAGCTGCCTTGTTGTGTGTGTTGCTGTTATTAATATTATTCTGTTGGATGCTCCCAGATAAACTATTCATTGCACCTACCAGTTATGTTATTGAAGATGCAAACGGGAACCTGCTGAACGCTTCTATAGCAGCTGATGGGCAATGGAGGTTTCCGTACAATGCAGATGTTCCGGAGAAATTCATTGATTGTATCACTACGTTTGAAGACAAGCGCTTTTTCAAACACCCTGGTATTGATGTTGCTGCCATTGCAAGGGCAACCATTGCAAATTTCAGCAAGCGGCAAATCATACAAGGTGGAAGTACCATTACCATGCAGGTAATACGCATGGCAAAAAAAAACAATGAACGCAGTATCTGGAATAAGTTAAAAGAAAGTTTGTTCGCCCTGCGCCTGGAAATGAGTTGTTCAAAAAAAGAGATATTGGGCTTGTATGCTTCCAATGCGCCATTTGGAAGTAATGTGGTAGGACTGGATGCTGCTGCCTGGCGTTATTTTGGAAGGACTGCAAAAAAATTAAGCTGGGCAGAAATGGCCACCCTTGCTGTTTTGCCCAATGCACCCTCACTGGTTCATCCCGGCAAAAACAGGGAAGAATTAATTAAAAAAAGAAACAGGCTTTTAGACAAACTGGCTGCTGACGGAAAAATAACACCTGAAACTGCCAGTTTATCCAAACTGGAATCACTTCCGGAAAAACCAATACCATTACCACAACAAGCCCCTCACCTGCTTCAAAGATTTAAAAAGGAAATAAACGGAACAGATCTTTCCACTAAAATTAAAACAACATTAGATGGCAGGTTGCAACAACAGGTTACTGCATTACTTCAACAACAACATCAGCAGCTAAAGGGAAATGGCATCAACAATATTTGTGCTTTGGTTTTGGATGTGGAAACAGGAAACACTTTATCCTATGTAGGTAACATTTATGATCCTTCCAACAAAGAACTGGAAAGTCATGTTGATGTTATTTCAGCACCCCGGAGCCCGGGAAGTGTATTAAAACCGATCCTGTATGCAGCCATGTTAAGCGATGGCATGATACTGCCAAATACACTTATTGCAGATATCCCTACAGATATTGCAGGATATATACCGCAAAATTTTAATCTTGAATATGATGGTGCTGTACCTGCAGGACATGCCATAGCCAGGAGCCTGAACATTCCTGCTGTTCGGTTACTTCAACAATACAGGTACCAGCGTTTTTTTGAAACATTGAATAACTGTGGTATTACTACCTTAAAAAAACCAGCAGACCATTATGGCCTCAGCCTGATACTTGGTGGATGTGAAATAAATATGTGGGAACTGGCAGGATTATATGCATCATTTGCAAGAATGCTCAATCACCAGCAAAAAAATAAAGGCATAATAGATACCCGTGATTTTCATCCTCCGCTATTTTATAAAAAAGAAGAACCGAAAACCGAACAAAGGAATATCAGCATTGATGCCACTTCGGTGTACTTTACTTTCAGGGCTATGCAGGATGTGATGCGGCCCGGGGAAGAAGGGCTCTGGCAACAATTTACATCTGCCCAGAAAATTTCATGGAAAACAGGCACCAGCTTCGGGTTCCGCGATGGATGGGCAATTGGAGTAACTCCTGCAAATGTTGTAGCTGTGTGGGTTGGAAATACCGATGGTGAAGGGCGCCCCGGGTTGATTGGGGTAAACACAGCCGCTCCCGTTATGTTCGACATTTTTCGGTTACTCCCCACCGTTAACTGGTTTGCAAAACCGGCATATAATTATGTACATATACCTGTTTGCAGGCAAACCGGGTTCAGGGCAAACATCGATTGCAAAGATATTGACACGCTTTTTATGCCACCCAATGCAGGTAAGTCGGCATTATGCCCTTATCATAAGATCATTCACCTTGATCCAACTCAGAAATTCCAGGTAACAGAAAATTGTGTGAGCCCCGGAAACATGGTACATAAAAGCTGGTTTATATTACCACCTGCCATGGAATTTTATTATAAACAACATAACCACGATTACATACCATTGCCGGATTTCATGACAGGTTGTTCTGTAAACGAATACAGCAGGCCAATGGAGATCATTTATCCGCAGCCCGCTGCAAAGATCTATGTTCCACTGGAGATCAATGGGGAAAGAGGAAAAGCTATTTTCACTGCCATGCACCGTAAAAAAAATTCAAAAATTTTCTGGAGCCTGGATGACCAATTCATAGGCAGTACAGAGGGTTTTCACCAACTGGCATTGAGTCCCGTTGCCGGTAAACATGTAATTACCCTCACTGATCAATATGGAACTGCCGTTTCCCGGGAATTTGAGATCATTGTAAAAAAATAATGCAGGTTTACTGTTATTAAAAATCTGCTTACTTTTAACTTTACACACTTAACGCTTTAATTTACTTCTTATGGCATTACACATGGTAGATGACCCGCAGGATCAGCAGGATGATTACAATGACAATTCAGGATCTGGTGGCGGACGCCGGCCCGGAGGTGGAGGTGGTGGTAGCCTTCTCGGACTGTTACCATTACTTTTTACCCTGTTTAAAGGAGGAAAAGGAATGATCTTTTTATTGATTTTGCTTGCAGGTGGATATTTTTTATTGAACAAAGGCGGATGCAACAACAACACTGCTTCAACCATTCAAAACCTGTTCTCGCAAAGTGGATACAAATATGATGAGAACGAATTTAAAAAGGCAAGTGTGTATGAAGGACTGGAAGATGACAATACTAAAAATCCTTTACCCGAAGCCGTTTCATTAATAAAATATGCACCGCAACGCCTTAACCAGGGCAGGCAGGGAAGTTGTGTTGCCTGGAGCAGTGTTTATGCAGCAAGAACGATCCTCGAATCAAGCAGTACCAGGAACGATCCTAACCAGGTTGCATTTAGCCCTGCATTTGTTTACAATAATATTGCGCTGGAAGATTGCCAGGGTTCTTACATATTAAGAGCCATGGAATTCCTTCAAAGAACAGGATCTGTGCCTATGCAGGATTTTCAATATGATGAAACGGATTGCAGCCGGCAGGCAAACAATGCCCTGATACAAAAAGCTGCCAATAACAAAATACATGGATTTAACAGGCTTACAGAAACAGATGATGTAAACGGTATCAATATCAGGGCTGTAAAAGAACACCTGGCAAAAGATGCACCCGTTGTTATTGGGATGATGGTTGGCGGAAGTTTTATGCAGGATATGATAGGAGAAAAAGTGTGGCATCCTACTAATGAAGACAGGCAACAAATGGGCTTTGGCGGCCATGCCATGTGCGTGATCGGTTACGATGACCGGGTAGAGGGTGGCGCTTTCCAGATCATGAACAGCTGGGGCCCCGACTGGGGAGAGAATGGGATCGCATATGTTAGATATGGCGATTTTAAAGAGTTTGTAAGAGAAGCTTACGGAATAGATCCCTTACAAAAAAGTGGAGCCGCACTGGATATTGCCTTTGAATGCAATATTGGTTTGGTAAACAATGATACGAAGCAAAATATAGCACTTACAGTAACTTCCGGAAATATTTTTAAAACAGTTAGCCCCATTAAAAAGGGAACGAAATTTAAAATAGAACTGAAAAATGCTGTTGAATGTTATGCATATATATTCACACCAGACCTCTCCGGAAAAAGCATAGTGCTGTTTCCGTACAAACCCATTCACTCACCTTATTTCGGCATAACGGGTTATCGTTTGTTCCCGAGAAAAGAATCTATCCAGGCAGATGAAGTTGGCAATAAAGATTACATGGGAATTGTAGTAAGTAAACAGGCGCTAGATTACAATGCAATTAATACAGCTATTAACAACAGTTCAAAACCTGATTTTACATCAAAATTAAATGAAGCTGTTTCGGCCAATACCATCAAAAATGTAATCTTCAGCAGTGGAACCAATAACAGTATTTATTTTAAAGCAAATGCGGCAGGTAATAGTAATATTGTAACCTGTATTGTTGAAATTGATAAACAATGATGC
>JAGPDJ010000113.1:5109-7362 GCA_018057635.1 Ferruginibacter sp.
TTCGGCCAATACCATCAAAAATGTAATCTTCAGCAGTGGAACCAATAACAGTATTTATTTTAAAGCAAATGCGGCAGGTAATAGTAATATTGTAACCTGTATTGTTGAAATTGATAAACAATGATGCATTTAAAATGTATTCATAATATCAATAAGTAATAAACTAAAAACACCTAACCTTGAAAAAAACCATTGCTTTGATCAGCATCTTATTAATTGCTGCATCAATTGCTGCCCAGGAAAAAAAATTATACGATCCCGCTGCTGATGCAGATAAGGATATAGATGTACTGATTAAAAAAGCCCGAAAAGAAAAGAAATTCATTTTAATACAGGGAGGAGGCAACTGGTGTGGATGGTGTTATGAGTTTGTGAGATTTGCAAAAGCTGATACACAGATTGATTCGGTTATCAAAGCTGGATTTATATGGTATCACCTCAATTACAGCAAGGAAAATGAAAACAAAAAAACCCTAGCCCGCTTAGCATATCCCCAAAGATTTGGGTTCCCGGTTTTTATTATTTTAAATGAAAAAGGCGAACGGATTCACACCCAAAGCAGTGAATACCTGGAAGACGGAAAAAAAAGTTACGATAAATCAAAAGTTCAGACATTTTTAGAAATATGGAGCCCTGCCGCTTTCAACCCGAAATTATATGAAGAAAAAGGATAAATTGTCATTGCTAAATGAGCATTTTATTACATTCATTATTAACTAACTTTAATCACAAAAATTAAAACACATTTCACACATTTCACACATTTCACACATTTCACACATTAAACGATACTTCGAATAATCAAACCAACCCAATGTCCACTGCTCCTAACAAATTCCTTGAACTCATACAAAATCCTGTAAAATTCACTTTTTTCCTGCTCACCAGGTTGCCCGCTGCTTTTTTTAGTGGAGTAAGATTAAAATATGCAGATGAAAAACAATCGGTAGTAACGATACCGTATAAATGGTTTTCTAAAAATCCATTTAAAAGCACCTATTTTGCCTGCCTGAGCATGGCTGCTGAAATGAGCACGGGAATACTGGCCATGATGTACACATACCAGCAAACTCCCGCAATTAGTTTACTGGTAATAAAAGTAGAAGGCAGCTTTTTTAAAAAAGCTACAGGCATCACTACATTTACCTGCGATGATGGCCTTTCTTTTCAGCAGGCAGTCCGGGAAGCAGCTGCATCCGGAAAAAGTACAACTGTTGAAGCCCGCTCCATCGGAAAAGATGATTCAGGCGATATAGTAGCAGAATTCGTAATAACCTGGTCTTTTAAGGCAAAGGCTAATTAATCTTACACTTACAGTACTTACTACTGCTTATTTTGTAAATTGCATGTTCAGTTTCTTAAGAAAACCAGCACAAACTGATAATTGAAATATCATGGCTAAAGAACTCAGAAAACAACAGGCGTTAGAATATCACTCTAAAGGAAGACCCGGAAAAATTGAAGTAATACCAACCAAAGAAGCTAAAACACAAAGAGATCTTTCGCTTGCATACTCACCAGGCGTTGCAGAACCCTGTCTTGAAATTGCAGCAAACCCCGATGATGTTTATAAATATACTGCCAAAGGCAACCTGGTTGCAGTTATCAGTAATGGAACTGCTGTACTTGGTTTGGGAAATATTGGCCCTGCAGCCGGTAAACCGGTGATGGAAGGCAAGGGAGTCCTTTTCAAAATCTTTGCTGATATCGATGTATTTGATATTGAAATAGATGAAACAGATCCTGAAAAATTTGTACAGATTGTAAAAGCACTGGAACCAACTTTTGGCGGCATCAACCTGGAAGACATTAAATCTCCTGAGTGCTTTTATATAGAACAGGAACTGAAAGCCCGTTGTAATATTCCGGTAATGCATGATGACCAGCATGGCACTGCAATCATTTCTGCAGCAGCCCTACTGAATGCTTTGGAAATACAAAAGAAAAAAATTGAAAAGGTAAGGTTTGTTATAAATGGAGCAGGTGCCGCTGCAATTGCCTGTATCAAACTGTATGAAGCACTTGGTGCAAAACCATCCAACTTCATGGTATTTGACAGAAAAGGGATTTTATACAATGGCAGGGAAGATGTAGAGCCATTAAAAGTTCCATTTTGTGTTGACCCAAAATACAAATCATATGACCTTGCCAAAGCAATGAAAGATGCTGATGTATTTGTAGGTTTGAGTGTTGGCAATGTTGTGTCTGCAGATATGGTAAAATCAATGGCTAAACACCCCATAGTTTTTGCCA
>JAGPDJ010000114.1 GCA_018057635.1 Ferruginibacter sp.
CCCTTATATCCAGGGTGCCACTACCTCTTGCCTTGATGATATCACCGGTCTCTTCATCCAGGATAACATCAATCTTACAGGCAGGGTTAGCTGTAAGCCTCATGTCAACAACAATATTAGTTGACTGGTTAACTCTTCCTGAATCTTCCACTTCAGTACCAAACTGGATAAATTCAATGTAACCAAGATCACTGCTTTCCTTGCTTACTGTACCTGTGGGTAAATAAATGTGACTGCTGTCGAATGAACTGGGTTGCCCGTTTATACTCATTTTCAGGTTTGTAACCGGACCATTCAGCGACATCCGGGCATAACCGATAACATTTCCGTAAAACTGGCTGTTGTCTTTTTTGGTGGTGTTTAACAACAGCATTTTTGATGTTTCAAAACGTATGTTATCAAATGAAAATGCATTGAAAAAGTTGTGGTACATTTTGCCGCTGATACTGCCTTCGTTGTTCAGTGTATCTTTTAATTTAATGGTACCAAGATCTATTTCATCTTTTCTGAATGTGATCGTTTCATTGTTAAAAAGATACTTGCATTGCGTGTAAGCAATTACCAGCGCTCCGTTTTCTACTGTGGCATCGCCCGTAAGGTATTGGTGTCCGCCATCGCTGAATAATTTCAGGTTACTTTTTGCAACACCATTCATTTTACTGAATATGGAGCCGAGGTATGGCTCCAGTAAATTAAGGTCCAGCCGTTCCGACATCAGGTCAAAACCCATAGCATTTCCGGTAGAATCCTTGTAATTATAACGGCCTTTTATGTTGAATTTAAAATCGCCTTCATCGGCGCTTACATTATTGATCGTAACCTCACCGGTAACTGTATTCGCACTGGCATCCATATCAACCTTGCCGATGTATTTATTATTCATGGAAAAACTATCGGCAATACCTTTAAATTCTATACCGAATTTACCAAAAGGGTCCCGTACCATGGCTGTACCTGTAAGAATACCTTTTAACGAAGGGTTGCTGAATGCAAATGGCATAAAATCGCCGATATCCAGGTTCTGGAGTTTTGCTACAATATGTGTTTCATCTGTTAATTCATCCAGTTCAGTTGAAATAACGATCTGCTGTTTATCCTGAACAAATTTGATCTCATTGGCATCAATAAAATTTCTTCTTACGGTAAGCTCCCCGTCTTTTTCAAGTTCCCATTTTTTATTATTGATAATAAAAGAAGAAGGGGAAAAATGTACTTTAACGCCATCAGATAATGTCTGTATGCTTGCATTTAGCTCGGCATCATTCAGCGTATTTCCTGCACTCGTCTTTAGATGTATATCTGATATATCGTTGTTAGACCTTACATGTAATTTTGTGCCCGGAAAATGAAGGCTGTCTGTTATATAAATATCATCAACCGCAATATCTGTAATCAGCGTGTCACGGTTACCGTTACCTTTTAGGTCTATGTTAAAGAATTTTTTTCCTTCGTATTCAAATTCGGGAACTTTTGCATTTATTTTCAGATCGTAATTGGCAAGATTTAAACTGCCGTTGATGGTTGCATAATTTAGTCCATTCAGCTTACTGTCAAATAACTTAAGGTATTCATCTATTTTTTTTGTTTTAATGTCAAAGGTAAAATCCTGGTCCTTTACCCAGTAAGCCGGTGTTTTAATATAGGTTGGATAATATCGGCTCAGGAATACCCGGAAAGCGTCCGGTAATTCCATGATGGTGAATTTGCCGGCAATTTCTGCATCTACTTCATTGGATTGCAGGGAAAGATACTTTTTACCATCTTTTATTTGCGACGACAATAGCAGGGAATCGAAAGATAGCCTGGTAGAATCATGTTTCAGGCTCGCATTGTATATCCGTGCACTTCCCAGGAAATTATCAATATTGTTTCCGGTAAAATTAAGGCTGAACAAACCGGCTAATTCAAAACTATCTTTGGTGAAGTGTATATTCTTTAAATTGGCGTATTGCAGATCAGCATCCAGGTTAAATGCAATTTCTTTTCCGGATAGGCTTAACGTTCCATCCAGGTTGTTGATCTTCAGGTTGGGATCATCAATATTAAGGTGCCCCGTGAAAAGATTTTTCTTAAAATCACCATTAATTGAAATGTTCCTGTAATTATAATTGTTGTATTCAAGCTGACTGATTGTTCCATCGAAGTTTGCCTGCAGTTTTTCCAGGTTGAACGACCTGCCAACAACTTTTCCGTTCAATGAAATAGTACCAAGCTGATCATGATCAAGAAATTGCCCGAGTTTAAATCCTTGTGTAACGATCTTTCCCGAATAAATGGGTGTTTCATTTTTGGGCAGTTTCATGTTGATGTCTGCAACAATAACTCCCAGGTTGGTGGAAACGGTTCCATAGGTAACAAAATCATTCAGAAAGCCGGTGAAATTACCTTTGTAATTGATGTTGCCAAGTTTACTCAATTGCGGTTGTGTAATCTTTTTTAGTTCGGGTAAAATGGAAACCAGCTCATTGTAATTTGTCTGAAAACTGTTTGCTTTTAAATCAATGAAAGTGCTGTTGATATCCGGTAAACCTCTCATGGCAATATCCCCGTCAATGGATGTATTCCCGCTTTTTATTTTTAGTTTTTTTGCTGAGAAGTTATCGATGGAACCTTTTGCATTACCATCTAAATAAAATGTTCTTTTCCACTTAAGCAATGCTGGTGCAAAGATCGCCAGGTCATCGCTGCTCAGCACAGTTTTGGTAAGCCTTGCATCCAGTTTAACATCGCTGAGAAAATTTTTCATATCCTTGTTGAAGTCAGTGTAGCTCATCGAATAATAATTCCCGATGCGGCTGTTATTGGTTTCCAGGTCAAGGTTTCTAAACTCCATAATCTCCGGCGTTATCCTGAAATCAGTTGTTATTTTTTTTATTTCCAGGCCACTTCGTTCTTTACCCAACAATGTAATATTGGCCCAGAGTGTATCATTTTGAAACATGAGATTGCCAATGGTACCGGATAATGAATGAAATGAAATGTGCTGCCCGTCAAATTGATTAGGATAAGGTTGCCTGTTTGTTTCCTGGTCGTTTTTAAAAGCACCGTTTATTAATTGCAGCTGATTCATTGTAACCATCCATCCGGAATTATTCCACCTGAATGGCATTCCCTGCCCGATGTTTTCAATAATTGCAGGTAGCCCGTTTTTGGGAGGTTTCCTGCCTTTAAAATCAGTCAGGGTGAAAACAGGGTCTGCCAGGTAAACACTATTTATGATCACCTGTTTTTTATCATACCGGATTCCTTCCATATCAATGGAAGCTTTTTTGATGTTTACAACCATTCCCTGTCCAGCCCACTTGTCAATACTGTTAAACCGGATGTTGTTAAGTTCAATATTTTTTAGGTCAAATTCAATTCCTTTACTGGTTGATGTGCTTTTTTTAGCAGGAGAGAAGTAATCAACTAGGAACTGGTAATTCCACACAGAATCTGTCCGTTGCATATTAACAACTGCGTTGTTCAGTGATACAGCATGCAGGGTGATCTTGTCTTTGAAAAAGAACCAGTCTGTAAGTTTCACTTTCACTACACCGGCATACAAAAGCGTATCCTGGTTGCGGTCCTCAACCAAAACCCCTTCAATATCTAAGTTGTTGAAAAATGAGACATCCACTTTGTTAACGGTAACCTTTGTCTGCAATTTTTCTGAAAATGCGGATGCTACCTGTTTAACAACCCATGTTTGAACGGGTGAGAAATGAAGTGCTATATATAATAACAGCAATAAAAGAATTATTGCCAGTAAAATTCGTTTTAATATTTTCAGGGATTTGCGTAGCACAAGTAATTATATGTAAAAATAGCCAATCGGCCTGTACACACAAATTCAATGCCTTTTTTTGTGATATATTTTAAATATGTGTACAAAACAGGGTTTTTAATTAAATAGCCCGTTACTCATAAGATTTAAAATAATATCCAAGATTTAGGCTGAGGGTCCGGTTGCGGATATTTTTAAAATCCGCAGCAACATTGTTGTTTATATTGGCCAGGCCATATTGATAAATTGCTTCAAAATATATTTTCTTCAAATGATAACCAACACCAGCCTGGATGGCAAAATCAAATAAGCCATAATTTCCTGTTGTGCTGAATCGCATTTTGGAAGAAGTGCTGATACCATTAACCGTTACTTTTTCTGTGCCGGCAATAGCCAGGCTTGCCACAGGGCCGGCACTGAATACAAAACTGTTCTTTTTGGCTGTTTTCATGTCTATGCTTAATAACGGGGCAAGGTCTATATAATGAATGAAATTGCTTGTTTTATCATCAGTAAGCTTCGATCGGGTTACAAAACCACGGGTTTGATAAGAAACCACCGGTGAAAAATGCAGGGGGCCTTCAAAAAATGTTTTTAACTGAATTCCCAGGTTACCACCAGGCATATAACCAGTTGACTGTTTGTTTTCGCCGGTATATATCCTGGCAGTGGAATAATTGAATCCTCCTTTGATGGCTATCCTGGTTTGAGCAGAAGCAGTTAAGGAAAGAAATACCAGGAAAGTTGCAGAAATAAAAAACTTCATATAGTTTTTGAGTGTTTATAAAAAAGCAGGGGTAAAAATACAGTAATAAACGATGTAAAATCAATATCCTTCAGCATCATCATCACCCCGGCTGTCTGCAATGGCGGTTATTTTTTTTGCATGAGATTTATTTACAACGATCAGTTCTGTACGGCCAATGGGCAACCTTGGCGTTACAGTATATCCCATTTGTTTCAGTTGATCTGTTACACTAACGGGAAATGAACTTTCCGTATGAATGATATCGGGTAACCATTGGTGGTGAAACTTGGGTTTGTTTACAGCATCTTCCGGGCTTAACCCGAATTCAAGGATATTTAGCAGGGTTTGGAAAACAGTTGTTGTAATGGTTGTTCCACCGGGGCTTCCGGCTATGATGTATGGCTGATTGTTTTTAAGCACAATGGAAGGTGTCATACTGCTTAGCATTCGTTTATTGGCAGCGATGGCATTGGCTGCATTTCCAACTGCCCCGTATAAATTCGGGTAACCTTCCTTTATGCTAAAGTCATCCATTTGATTGTTAAGGATAAAACCGGCACCGGATACCACAACACGGCTTCCATAACTGTCATTCAGTGTTGTTGTAACAGCTACAGCATTGCCTTCATTATCTATAATGCTGATATGTGTGGTTTCTTCACTCTCATAAATTTTACCGCTACCTGTTATTTTACTGCTTCCTGCTTTGCCCGGAATGTAATCGTTCATGCGTTGCTGTAAGTAATTGTGGCTTACCAGTGTTTTAACAGGCACTTTTATAAAATCTGCATCGCCCAGGAAATATGCCCGGTCGGCATAAGCCCTTCTTTCAATTTCAACCATTAACTGCACACTTTCGGCTGTTTGAAAACCAAGGGCTGAAATATTCTTTTTTTCAACCATTTTCATCATTTGGTTAAGCAAAACCCCTCCGCTGCTGGGTAAAGCGGCGCTGATAACCCTGTACCCTTTATAATCAAAATCAACTGGTTCGCGGAGCACAGCCTTATAATTTTCCAGGTCATGTAAACTGATGATCCCGCCGGCGGATCGCATTTCCTGCTCTATCTGTTTTGCTATGCTGCCTTCATAAAATTCCTTTAAACCTTTGTTGCGTATCTTTTTTAAAGTTGCTGCCAGTTCGGGTTGCTTTAAAATATCACCGGCTTTCCACAAGCTGTCTTTTACAAATGCGGTTGGGTTCCTGTTCACCTGCAGGAAAATATTCCTTGATTCATTCAAGGATTGTGCCTGCATGGCTGTTATCCGGAACCCTTGTTCTGCCAGTGTAATTGCAGGGTCTACCAGGGTACTGAATGCAAGTTTGGCATATTTCAAGCTGGCAAATAATCCGGCAACTGTACCGGGCGTACCACTGGCAAGGTGGCCTTTTTGTGCAAGGGCAGGAACAGGCACTGAATCTTTGTCAAGGTACATATCTCTATAAGCAGCAGCAGGCGCTTTTTCCCGGTAATCAAGAAAAATATTTTTACCATTTTTTAAATGTGCCACCAGGAACCCGCCACCACCCAGGTTTCCTGCACCGGGATATACAACTGCCAAAGCAAGTTGTGTGGCAATGGCAGCATCAAATGCATTGCCTCCTTTTTTTAGAATTAGTATACCTGCTTTGCTGGCCAGTGTATGGGCGCTTACTACAGCAGCATTGTTACAGGTGATTTTTTTCTGTTGTGTATAATTTACAACCGGTAACTGTGCATGGCTGTAAAAACAGGAAAGCAGGTATATTATGAAAAGTGCGCCTTTATTTAAAATCTTCATCTATACAGTTTGGTCAAATATAAATTTTCTTTTTTTAAAGCTTCTTTATCATATAATTTCACAACAGATTTATGGCCTGGATTTTTTTGTAGCCGGTAAGTGAAAGCAACCAGGTAACAATAGCAGCAAGTTATATAAACGGTAAGGTATCTGTCTGTCAAATCCTTACATTCGTATATTCAACCAGTTTTTTATGAATAGAATTTTACTTTTTGTTTGCTTTTTATTATTATTTATGCATGGGTTTTCTCAAACGCCTGCAACTTATAATTCAGCAGAAATATTGGTTAATCTTAAAAAGCTGCATGTGCTCGGTTCTGTTTTATATATTGCAGCACACCCCGATGATGAAAACAATTCATTGTTGCCATACCTGGCCAAAGAAAAATTATACCGGACCGCTTATTTAAGCCTCACAAGGGGAGATGGCGGACAAAATCTTATTGGTGATGAACAAGGTGTGGATCTTGGACTTATCCGCACACAGGAACTGATTGCGGCAAGAAGGATTGATGGTGCCGAACAATATTTCACCAGGGCTTATGAATTCGGTTATAGTAAAAGTGCAGATGAAACACTGGCTATTTGGGACAAAGAAAAGATTTTGTCTGATGTTGTTTGGCTGATCAGGCAATACCAGCCTGATATTATAATAAAAAGGTTTCCGCCCGACAACAGGGCCGGGCATGGACATCACGCTGCATCTGCCATTATTGCGGATGAGGCATTCATTGCTGCCGCTGATCCGAAAAGGTTCCCTGAACAACTAATTACAGGTGTAAAACCATGGCAGGCAAAAAGAATATTATGGAACACCTATAACTTCGGAAGCAACAATACTACCGGTGATGATCAGTTGAAAATAGATATCGGTGGCTTCAACCCGGTAATTGGAAAGAGTTATGGAGAAATAGGCGCAGAAGCAAGGGCTATGCATAAAAGCCAGGGGGAAGGCCGGCCAAGGAGGCGTGGCCAGTTGATAGAGTATTTTTCCGGCACGGGTGGGGATACGCCTGTGTATTCCCTGATGGATGGAATAGATACAACCTGGGCAAGGATCACCGG
>JAGPDJ010000002.1 GCA_018057635.1 Ferruginibacter sp.
CAACCCCTCAAACAAGGGGCAGGTTAAAAGGAGAGGTGCCTGAGTGGCCGAAAGGAACGGTTTGCTAAATCGTCGTACGGGTTAAACTGTACCGTGGGTTCGAATCCCACCCTCTCCGCAACAAAAAGTTCTTATCAATCCCAAGTATTTAAGTTCGGGATGTAGCGTAGCCCGGTTATCGCGCCTGGTTTGGGACCAGGAGGTCGCAAGTTCGAATCTTGCCATCCCGACAAATAAAAAGCTCTGGCATTGCCAGGGCTTTTTTTGTTTCTGAGCATGCAAGCTGGCTTGCAATGCGAAAGAGACAAAAAAAGACCTGCCGAGCGTAGCGAGAGAGCTTTTTATTTGTATCCCCACTATAGAAGATCAACGTAGTTAATCTTGTCTTCAAGCTAGCAGACTCTTTGATTTCGTTTTTGCGAAATAAAATACTGTATTACTACGCTATGTTAATTTGTGAATTGTATTTAAATTGAAAACTGAATATCATACGTAAAAAGCAGATCATCGTTAGCACACCTGTTTGTATGATTAATATGCCGTCGTTAATTATACAGGCATGTACAAATAAAAAAAAAGACAAATAAATAATTATGTCAGTCCACTGCAACTAAAATCGATTGCAGGAATAAAAAGTACTGATATCGCTGAATTTGGGTAGTAAATAATTCAATTTTATAGAAATATTAAAAAAATATTAACTTTATATATCATTTACCCAAACTAACTGCATGTCGACCCCAGAAATTAGTAATAATATAACTAAGCCTAAATTTACATTTTTCGATTTTCTGAGTACCTTAACTGAGTCAAATTTAACCTCTTTGCCTATAAATCATATTGCTAATTTATCTTTTTTGGAAACTATTGTTTCTTCCCAATCACTCAAAGTTGATTATTTACTTGATGAGTGTGAAGTTTTTAATGAGCATCTATTATACTTTTTTTATGGCAAGCCTTCCTTTCGCCTAAATGATATAAGTGCATATCCAATATGTTTTGTATTCAAAAAAGCACCTCATAAAGCATACATGGCATTTCCATTTGATTCGGGTGCATTTTATCATAAAAGAATGGAAGCATATTTTGATTCTTTAGAATTGACAATCAAAGACTTTGAAATATCAGGCGAGAATGAAATAACTAGTAAAATTATTGAACACTTTTTTGATGGAAATGAACGTTATTATGAAGGAACACCCTCGAGTAAGCTTAAAAAAACTGAAAATCCTTGCGTTGATGGCTATATAGCGATGATTAACGATACGTCATCTGCTAAATTAGACGATAGAAAAAGTTCTATTGAGCTGATCTTTAACAAAGACTTTGAATTGAATTCCGGGTATTTAGAGTCTATAATATTACCTGAAGTTGATTTCAATATTTCTGGTTCGATAATTGAATTTAATGATTTTAAGGAAAGCCTTGAACAAAATTTATCATGTAATGTTTTAGGATATACAATTCAGACTATTGATCCAGTTAAATCAAGCTATCAACAAATCAAGAAACTTATAAAACAAAAAATTCAAAACTCCCTCTGAAAATGGAAACTAAAAAAATACTATATGGATATATTGATAATATTCACATAGCCAACGGTTTCTTGATTCCTATTTATTGTAACTCTTCTGATGAATATTATTTTCATGAATTAAAATCAGACAACAAGACAACAGATTATAAGTTTATAAAAACATTTAAGAAATTTGAAAATGATTCTTATAAAACTGATAAGGTAACAAAAATTAAGTTTGATAGTCTTAAAAAAGTAATAGTAGATGAGAATGATGAGCCTTATTTTGTAGTGAAAGTAAACAATTCAATTTATTGGGATTCCTATTCTGGAATTTTATCATTTTTGGCACAAGAGATAATTGAAAATAAAATAACAAGTAAAACTTTAATCAACACAGCACAAAAAATATTTGGTGAAGATTTAAAATCAGAGTTAAAACGAAAAGCATCCATCATTTTATCCTCTGTAAGGGGAGTTTCAAAAGTTCGTATTTCGGAATATTTAAAGGAAGTTAATACACCTCGATTATTCAAAATAATTGAAGGGAATGACAACAAATTTTCAATTTTTTATCAAGAGCTTGTTGTATCCAGAAATAAAAGGGTAATTGAAATTCCTCATAACATAACGCTTGAATTTCCTGCAAATAAGAAAAAACTTATTTTTAAAAGTCATGAATCTAAGTATGTTTTTGATAGATATTTCGACGACTTACTAAAAATAGAATTAAATGACTACTTTGAAATTGATGAAAATGTAAATAAAAAAGTATGGCGATTTAAACTTTCATCAAAAGAAGACTTTGAGCCTGTATATTTAGTAAGTGAATTCACTGATCAAATGACTGTTATTTTATTTAGTTCTTTAAACACTTTTTTCTCATCTATCACTAAAACTAATTCATACGTTAAGCAGAGAAACCAACATAGATTTTGGAATCCCAAAAAAGCTGTACGTACAAGATAGATTGTTTTGTCCCCTATCCCCAAAACTGACAAAAGGTATAGTATAGAAGAAATTAGCAAATATTCATTAATTAAAATTGAAAATGTGCGTTTGAAGAAATCAAAATTTACTGACACCCCTTCCAACTATCTTTCGACTAAACACGTATAAAACAATTGAAATTTAAATAATTCTGATTTTTAATATATACTAGCAGTATTGATTTTGCCGACCGACCAGAGCTCACAATATTTTTAGTACATTGAAGAGACACAAAACTTTAAATTAAAGCCAACCTTGCAAAGAGCAAAAAATGCCATCTCACAGCCTGTCAACCCTGACTGACAGAATTCTTACCGGCTTCAAAATAATAAATCACCAAAAACTATGCTTAACACCGAAGCTCTCCAACCACACACAAGTGGACAGACACAATTACAAATGACATAAGGGAATAATAATTTTTTAAAAACTAACTTTGAAGATATTATATAACCAACCAAGTCAATGAATCAAAAAGTCCACAATCAAATAGTTAGTTTCATCTGGAGCATTGCAGACGATGTGCTGAGAGATGTTTTCGTTAGAGGCAAATACCGTGACATCATTCTTCCATTCACTGTGTTAAGGCGCTTGGACGCATTACTTGTGCCAACAAAGGACAAGGTTTTAGAAGCAAACGCTTTTCTTATCAAACAAAAAATTGACGACAAAAAAGCATTGGAAAACCAATCGGGTTATCCGTTTTGGAATATTTCAAAATACACGTTTGAAACGTTGATGAATGATGCCGACAACATAGACACCAATCTGGAAGCCTATTTGGACGGATATAGCCCCAATGTGCAGGAAATTATCAGCAAGTTTAAACTGCGTAATCAGTTGGAAACAATGAAAGAAGCAGGCGTTACATATCTGCTCATTGAAAAACTCTGCAACAAAGAAATAAACCTTAGCCCCAACGAAGCCAAAAACAGCAAAGGCGAAACCCTGCCACCATTGACAAATTTGGGAATGGGTTATGTGTTTGAAGAGCTGATTAGAAAGTTCAACGAAGAAAACAACGAAGAAGCAGGAGAACATTTTACGCCTCGTGAAATCATTAAGTTGATGACCCATATTTTGTTTACTCCTGTAAAAGACAAAATAAAAAAAGGAACGTATCTCATATATGACCCTGCCTGCGGCAGTGGTGGAATGCTTACAGAAGCGGAAAATTTTGCATTGGATATTACAAATAGCAAAGCCGACTTTATGCTTTACGGACAGGAAGTAAATCCTGAAACCTATGCAATTTGCACAAGTGATATGTTGATTAAAGGCGAAAACGCCAACAACATTAAATATGGCTCTACGCTTGGCAAAGATGGTTTTGAACATTTGCATTTTGATTTTATGCTTTCCAATCCGCCGTATGGTAAAACTTGGAAAATTGACGAAGATGCCATAGTTGAAAATCGCGGCAAAAAAGGAAGTGGAGATAAATCTGAAAATATCAAAGACACTCGGTTTCAAATTGGCTTGCCTTCAATTGATGATGGACAACTTTTGTTTCTGATGAATATGGTGAGTAAGATGAAACACAACACAGACTTAGGTAGTCGTATTGCCTCTGTTCATAGTGGTTCTGCTTTGTTTACAGGAGATGCTGGCAGTGGTGCAAATGAAATAAGAAAAGAGTTAATTGAAAAGGATTGGCTTGATTGCGTTATAGCATTACCAACCAATATTTTTTACAACACTGGTATTCCAACATATATCCTAATTCTAAATAACAAAAAACCAATTGAACGAAAAGGGAAAATTCAACTAATAAATGCAGTCGACATTTATGAAAAGCTTCGTAAAAATTTAGGAGAGAAGAATTGCGAAATGAAACCAGAACACATTAAACGCATTTCAGAACTTTACCTTGACTTTAAGCCAACAGAAATTTCTAAAATTTACAACACCGATTATTTCGGATACAATCAAATAACAGTTGAAAGACCGTTACGGCTTTCATCAAAGTTTACAGATGTTATTGAAACTTTGCGATACGACAATAGCATTAAAGATGAAATGATGTGGGCTTATACTCATTTCGGCGAGGATATTTACAAAGACTTGAAAAAGTTTCGTCTTCAAATTGAAAGGCATTTAAACACAAACGAAGTAAAACTTTCATCTACAAATAAGAACAAACTTCTTTCACAAGAATTCTGGAAAGAACAGCTCAATATTATGACTTGTGCAGAAACACTTGCGAAACATTTTGGCGATGTACAATTTGATGATTATAATAAATTTTCAGTTTTACTTAATAAAACAATTAATGATTTAAAATTAAAGCTTGAACCAAAATCTATAAAACTTATTCTAGAAACAATCAGTTGGAGAAATCAAAATGCTGAAAGAGTAATTGACAAAACTGACAAAGACGGCACAGTGCATTATATCGCAGACAGTGAATTGAGAGACACTGAAAAAGTTCCGCTTGACCAAGACATTCACGAATACTTTCAACGAGAAGTATTAAAGTATATTCCTGATGCATGGATTGATGAAACTAAAACTGTCAAAGGATATGAGATAGCGTTTTCGAGATACTTTCATAAATATGATGCTCCTGTTTTCAAAAACATATCAGCTACATTTAAACAATACAAAGAATATAATCCAGTATCCGCTGACTATTTTTCAAAATTGCCCAAAGGCTGGGAGTACTTACCCAACATAGCAATTTTTAATGAAAAACTAGAGAGAAATAAAAATGATGCAGAGTTACTTTCAGTTACAATTACAAGTGGCGTAATTAGACAATCAGAAGTTGATAAAAATGATACTTCCAACAGCGATAAATCTAAATATAAATTTATCAACCCAAATGATATTGTTTACAACAAAATGAGAATGTGGCAAGGGGCAGTTGGAGCAAGTATTCATTCTGGTATTGTTAGCCCAGCTTATATAGTTGTTTCTCCAAAAATTAAAATCGACTCGAAATACTTTCATTATCAATTAAGAAGCAGCTACTACATAAATTATTCTAAGAGATTTTCTTACGGCTTGTGCGATGATATGTTAAGTTTGCGATACACTGACTTCAAAAGAATGTATTCAATTTTACCCCCTATTGAAACCCAAGTGAAAATTGCAAAGGCATTGACAACAATTGATAATTACCTTTTGAATAAGCTAACAATTATTCAAAAAATCATGGGCAGAAAGATTGTATTGCAGAGCAACAACATTGAAAATAGCTTGTATGATTTTATTGTTTGGCAGTTAATTTCAGGTCAAGTCGATGTTGATTCCATCAAAATTGATGAAATTGAAAATATTGTAGATAAATTATTTACAGAATCCTAAAACAATATGCCAATAAACTTTACAGATACATCAGAAAGAGGTTTTCAAAAGTTCATTACCAACCATTTGGTAACGCAACACAAATTTAGTGAAACTGCTCCAACGGAATTTGACCGAGAGTTTTGCATCAATACTAATCAAGTATTGACATTTGTAGAAGCCACTCAAAAAGACACCTTTGAAATGATTCAGAAAAAAGGCGAACGCAGTTTTTTGGTTCGCTTAGATGAAAAGATAAAGGAGCTAGGCGTTATTGAAGTCCTTCGCAAAGGTGTAAAGCATTTTGATAAGACCATAGAGTTATTTTACCGCAAGCCATCATCAAGCTACAATGCAAAAGATGCTGCAAGGTATGCAGCCAATTTGTTTTCGGTAACACAGGAATTGAAATACAGCCTAAGCCATGAAAACCGTTTGGACTTAACTGTTTTTGTAAATGGGATTCCTGTAATGACTTGTGAACTGAAAAACCCATTAAGCGGTCAGTATGTGCAAAACGGGATTCGCCAATACCAAAACGACCGTGACCCAAAAGAGAAAATGTTTTCGTTTGCCCGCTGTATGGTGCACTTTGCAGCCGACACCGAGCAGGTATTTATGTGTTCAGAATTGAAAGGCAAAGCATCTTTCTTTATTCCCTTCAATAAAGGTTTGAATGATGGTAAAGCCACACCGCCTTTTGGTGCAGGAAATCCTGTAAATCCCAACGGACTAAAAACACATTATTTGTGGGAAGAAGTTTTCAGCAAAGATTCGCTTGCAAACATCATAGACAAGTTTGCACAAGTAATTGAAGAAACAGACGAAGACTCGGGCAAGAAGAAAAAGAAAATGATTTTCCCCCGTTATCATCAACTCACATCCGTAAAACAAATATTGACACACGCAAAAGAAAACGGCATTGGGCAAAAGTATTTAATTCAGCATTCGGCAGGTTCGGGCAAATCAAAATCCATTGCCTGGCTTTCGCATCAGTTACACGGCTTGTTTGACAAAACAGGAACAACCAACATTTTTGATTCTGTAATTGTAATAACCGATAGAACCGTTTTAGACAAACAATTAAGCGATGAAATAAAACAGTTTTCGCCAACGATTGGAATTGTGGCTGCCATTACAAACGATGGAGCAAGTAAAACAAACAACTTGCGTGAAGCCATTGCCAACAAGAAGAAAGTAATTATTTGCACCATTCAAACATTTCCGCATTTGCTGAAAGAAATGGAAGACCTGGGAAGTTTGAAGTTTGCGATTATCATAGATGAAGCCCACAGTAGCCAAAGCGGAGAAACATCGGCAAAAATGAATGCCGTGCTATCCGACAAAGGCGAAGAGTCAGAGGACGAGGACGAACCAACATTGGAAGACAAAATCAATGCCTTGATTGAAAGTCGCAAGATGATTAAGAACGGTTCTTACTTTGCCTTTACCGCTACACCCAAAAACAAAACATTAGAAACTTTTGGCGTGCCAAGACAATACATCAAAGACGGAGAAGAAAAAACTGCTTTTGATGCTTTCCATTTGTATTCAATGAAACAAGCCATTGAAGAAGAATTTATTTTAGATGTGTTGCAGAATTATACTACCTATAATTCATTTTATAAACTCATAAAATCGGTAGAAGAAAATCCTGAGTTTGATACCAAACAGGCACAAAAGAAATTGAGGGCTTATGTAGAAGGACACGAGTTTGCCATAGCCGAGAAAGCCAAAATAATGATAGACCATTTTCATCGAGATGTAAAGCACTTGATAAATGGAGAAGCCAAAACAATGATTGTTACCAAGAGCATCGTTGCCGCTATTAAATACAAACAAGCCTTTGACGAATACCTGAAAGAAATTAAATCGCCTTGGAAAGCTATCGTTGCTTTCTCGGGAAAGAAAGAATACAAAGGCAATGAGTATGACGAAACAGGAATGAATAATTTTGAAAGCTACAAAACGGACATTCCAAAAAACTTCAAGAAAAAGCAATATCGCTTTTTAATTGTAGCCAACAAATACCAAACAGGTTTTGACCAACCGCTTTTGCATACAATGTATGTGGACAAGAAACTGAGAGATGTGCAAGCCGTGCAAACACTTTCGCGTTTAAACAGGGCTTATAAACCTTGGAAGAAAGACACTTTTGTTTTGGACTTTTACAATTCAGCCGAGGATATAAAAGAAGCGTTTGACCCTTATTTTACTTCTACCATTTTAAGCGAGGAAACAAGTCCGAACAAACTCAACGACTTATTGGATGCATTGGAAAAATTTGAAATTTACAATGAAGAAGTAGTAAAAGATTTTTTTGAAAAATATTCGAGCAATGCAGACAGAACAATTCTCGACCCAATAATTGATTCAGCAGCTCATATTTTCAAATACGATTTAAACATTGACAAACAAATTGATTTTAAAATCAAAGTAAAATCGTTTTTAAGAACTTATAGTTATTTAGCAAAACTGCTTGATTTCAATAATCAATATTGGGAGCAACTTTGGTGGTATTTAAAATACTTATTACCAAAACTCATCATTGACGAAAATGAAGATCTTGCACAAGGCATTATTGAATCCATAGATATGGACAGTTACAGACCTGCTAAGCAAGGGACTGAAAAAATCAGTTTGAATGAAGACCCGGGATTTGTAACGCCTATTCCTGTTGGCGTCGGTGGAGGTAAATCAGAACCCGAACTCGATACCTTAGAAAATATCCTTAACGCCTTCAATCAGCGTTTTGGCGACATCGACTGGACAGACAAAGACAAGGTGAATGAAATATTAACGCAACAAATTCCAGCGGATATGAAGGCAGACGGCAAAATTATGGATGCCATAAATACATCACCCGACAAGCAAAACGCTAAAATATCATCGGACAAAAAAGTTGAGGAATTAATGCAACAGTATTTATTTACACAGACAGAGATATTCAAGAAATTTTCTACAGACCAAGACTTTCAGAGAAGGTACAAGGAATTTATATTTGACACATTGTGGATGCAACAAGGAAAACAACCACCACTAAAATTATAATAGTAAAAAGTCAGATGTAAAAATTAGCCGTACACCAAGTTGGGCACATTTCCAAGGCACACAAAGCTTACACACAAGAGCCAACCTTGCTAAAGAGCCAGCCTTGTACCTACGCTTCCTCTCGTGATTCTTTCATATACTTTTTTATTAACTGGGTGTTCAGCTTTTTTCTCTTTGGCAGTTTTTTCTCCCACGCAGCTTTCTGCACCGGGTCAGAAATTATTGCCTTCGCATAGGTAACTGCTTCCTTAAACAATACTCTTTGCCTGGCCTGGAGTGGGCTGGGTACTATATTTTTCATATCCGGATATTTTGAAAATACTGGTCCGGCTGCAGTCTGCTTTATTACAAACTTTTTTCCAATGGCACCACGGATTAACCTTAAATGAAATGCTAATGCTTGCTTTTTCATAGAATAATGTTACATGTGTATGCTAAATTTCATAACAAATCTTCACATCAGCAAACAGTAATAATGCCTGGTGGGTTTTAGTGGCTTTTGCTAATCTTTACGCTGTACGCACACTTTTATTTGGTTTAATTTTGCTGCTATAGCTATCAATAGATAACACATCCTTTACCCAAGGAAAATATATCCATCCTTCGGTTATGATGTATGGATAAAGCATAGATGAAGCTAACATGAAGTAGTATAACTGTACCGCGAAGGCATCTCTCCGCCTTGGTGCGTGGCACACGCAACAATGTATCATTCCTTTTGTTTTTCTCTAGCTGAATGTAGTTTGTTAAAAGGATAGCTTTTCTTTATACTTTTATTTCGTTTCGTGTGCTACAAACACATGCGAATGCCTTGACATTATCTATTAATTGTTATCTTCATCTTCCCTGTCTGTTGGCGCAGCCAGGCAGGAGTTTATTATTCATCATCAGTACGAATACTAATTCCCGTACATCGCCAAGCCCTGTCCGTTGTACGTCACTTTCTTAGGCACTCTAAAAAATTCAAATGAAAAAAGGCTTTTTGTACATCACAATTTTATTGCTACCAACGTTTCTGTTTGCTCAAATGAAAAATGATTGGGGCGCATTTAACCAAAGATTGGATGCTAAAAATTTTGCAGGTAAGAAATTTAAATTGCAGGCTGCTGTTAAAGTTCAATTAATTGACCCAACTTCTGAAGCTGAAATATGGGTTAGAGTTGACAGGCCAAATAGAAAAACAGGGTTCTTTTACAATATGATGGATAAACCAATCAGAGTAAAAGAGTGGGAGATTTTTTCAATTGAAGGCAAAGTTGATAAGGATGCAGAATATATTGCATTTGGCGGACTGTATAGCAGGAAAGGAATATTCTATTTTGACGATTTTAAATTGTCAATTGAAACTACAAAAGGAAATTACGAAGAAGTAAAAATACAAAATGGAAATTTTGAAAGCGATAGTTTAAAAAGTCCCTGGGGATTTTTTCAAAAACGAAATGGATTTGTATTGTCTGCTACAACTGAAACTTCATTTGAAGGAAAGCAATCTTGCAAAGTTGATGGCTCGCAATTTAAAAAATCACCAACTTATGGAAATAATGACAGTACCGGAAAATATGTGGATGCAAATGGAATAAAAATCTACTACGAAGAATACGGACAAGGACAGCCTTTATTGTTACTTCACGGAAATTCAGAATCAATACAATCTTTCAGACAACAGATCCCGGAGTTTTCAAAATATTATCGGGTTATTGCGGTTGACACAAGAGGCCAGGGTAAATCATCAGAAAATGGTATGACTTATTCCTATGATTTATTTGCAGACGACATGAATGCCTTATTAAACATATTAAATATTGACAGTGCAAATATTTTAGGTTGGAGTGATGGAGGAAATACAGGGCTAATAATGGCAATGAAATATCCTAAAAAAGTGAAGCGGCTTATAACAATGGGAGCAAATGTATTTATTGATAATTCTGTGGTAGATAAATGGGTTTTTAAAGAATTACATAAGCAATTAAAAGAAATGAAAAATGACACAGCATACGCTGATAGAAACCGTGTTAGACTTATAAATTTATTACTTACTGAACCAAAACATAATTTTGAAGAATTAAAAATAATAAGTTCCCCGGTGTTGGTTCTTGCAGGAGAAAAGGATGTAATAAAAGAAAACCATACAAGAAGTATTGCGCAAAATATAAGATACAGTAAGTTGATAATTGCTACAAAAGAAACACATTATTACCCTGCTGAAAACTCAAAAGCATTTAACGAAACCGTAATTGAATTCTTAAGGGAGAATTAATAAAGCGAACGCACAAAGCATTGGCATACTTGTTTCTGAAATTTGATATTTGCAATTCTCAGTCTTGGTACGTGGCACACGCAACAATATATCAACCCTGTTATTTTTCGCTGGCTGAATGTAGTGCGTTAAAAGGAAAAATTTTCTTTATACTTTTATTTCGTTTCGTGTGCGAACCCAGGCGAAGGGCTTGACATTATCTATTTAGCTTCTTGTTGTTAACTTCACCAGCAGTTTTTTAATCATTATCGGTTCCGGGCGCACGGAATACTAATATCCGTACTTCGGCAAGCCCTGTCCGTTGTGCGCCAGCTTTAAGAAGTTCAAAGGCCAGGCAGGCTACCTTTTAAGCAGACACTAATTGCAACAGTGGAATTAAAGTGATTAACAGTTGCTAACACGCATGAAATATACTGTAGAATTATGGAATTGTGTGATCCTACAGCTTTTCTAAAGAATTTGTCTGCCCGACCAGGCGTTTGCAGGCGGAAAATTTCGATTTTCAGTTTTTTTATTTAAGGCCTTATACCCAGGTAAACCAATGTTACATCGAATGTAGCTCTATGCCCTGCTATTCCTGTTTCATCCATAAAGAATTTGACGCTTATATTCTTGGTTACAGGATCGATCGAATTAGCCCCCGTAAGATCAAGAATTGCGGAACGCCCGGTTGAGGAAGGTTGACCATAATAGTTAGTAACTGAAGTGACTTTATTGGTAGCCGCATCGAAAGCAATTATCAATCCAAATTTACCGTAGAAGGTTGCATTTGTGATACCGCCTCCAGTATTTCCTATAATGATACCCGGCATAGCGAGATCATTTGAAACCAGGCTGTCTGTTGCAGCACCGCTGGTTTGCAAAGTATATTGATAGGTGTTATTCATCCATCCAAAAGCCCCGTTAGAATGATCTGTCATTGTGCCTTCCATACGATACCGACCATCCCATTGATTTCTTGTAGAAGGTGCCGGATCATCTTTCTTTTTTTTACAAGCTCCGATTGCAAGAACAATTACGGACAACAACAATAAACTTTTGATTTGCATAACAACATTTTTTCAGGTAAAAATCGAATTAAGAAACGGAGTAAAATAAATAATCTTTCGTTTTATAGAAATACTCCATTTGGATTAGCCTTTTTAAACCTGATTTGTTTAATTTGATCGGCGGCTGCCTGTCCGCACAAGGTTCCGCCCGGCAAATTTATATTTAATTAAAGCAATTAATGGTAAGCACAAATACTTTTTGAATCTCTATAACAGCGAATGCACAACATGTGCCGCAAGCCAGGGCAGACGGAAGTACAATCAGCTTCAAAACGCTATTTTTCTTCAGTTCTGGCTTGACCGTTAATTAATTAGCTTTTGTATTTCAAATAAAAATTAGTTCCTTTAATCAGCATCAGCACCGGGTGGACACAGAAACAATCCCAGGCCTGTTGGCAATGCCGGTCGTTATAGGTAACTTGGTGGCCGCTTCAGAAATCTAATAAGACTAATCAAACTTTGTTAAATAAAAATGAAACGTAAAATCTTAAAATGGACATTTCGATTTACAGTATTGATCATTTTACTATTTGGGGTATTGATATTAACTGTTTTGAATCCCACTTTATTGTATGCAAATAGGACAGTATTTGAAAATTTTACAGTTTATCACAATAAGCCTCTTGACAAAGATTTAAAAACCCGCCTTGACAATGCAAGGGATATTATAAAAGAAAATCAGTTGTTTGATTCTGGTTTAAAATTTGACATTTGTTTGAATGACGGCTCACTATATCCTTCACTTCTCGAAATCTTTATGGGACAAGCTTTTGCATTGGGCTTTACTTCCAATAAAGTTGCAATATGTGGTAATGCAAATTTCCAGGAAAATTATGTTGAGCGTAATGGTTACAAATGGAATTTAACCCAACTGCTTGCACATGAAGAAACACATTGTCTGGTTTATAATAAGATAGGCTTTTGGAAATCCAACCCTATTGCAAATAACCCAAAATGGAAATGGGAAGGTTATCCTGAGTATGTTTCAAGAAGAGACCAGGATCAATTAAATTTAGTTAAAAACATTAAACAACTTGATGAGGCATTAGAGTTAAATAAAACTCAATGGGGAATTAGTTTTGCAGACAGTACAGTTACATCAAGAGAATATTTTAATTATCGACTTCTTACTCAATATTGTCTTGATATCAAAAAAATGACATTCGAAGAATTTTTAAGTGATACAACAAGTGAACAGACAATCAAAACTCAAATGAGGAAGTGGTACAAAACCCGGGAATAAATTGAACTTAGTGTAAAGCTACCTATAACATGGCTGCTACTTTGTTTGCAGAAAGCCTGTTCCGGGTCTTTGGGATTATATTCTCAGTCCTGGTGTGTGGCACACACAACAATATATCAATCCTGGTGTTTTCGCTGGCTGAATGTAGTAGGTTAAAAGGAAAGCTTTTCTTTATACTTCATTTCGTTTGCCACAAACCCTGGCGAATGGCTGCACATTATCTATTTAGCTTTTTGTTATTATCTTCAACTTCAGTTTTTCAATCATCAGCGGCACAGGGCAGACGGATTACTTTTCGTATTTCGGCAAGCCCTGACCATTGTGCTTCACTTTAAGAGTTTACAAACCATCTGGTTACCAAAATTAAATTAATCTAAAAGACAACTAAATGAAAAAGTTTTGTTTAATGCTCAAGTCAACACTACTAAGTCTTTCTCTGGTTTTCACTTTTTCAATTACATATGGACAAAACACAGAGTCTGCAACAATTGACTTGCAAAAAGCAAGAATAATAATCGACAGTCTTGACAAAAAATTCGCACAGCACTTTTTTAATGGAGACTCCATTTCATTATATAACATGTATGCTAAAGGTGCCAGTTTAGGAAATAAAAGCGGCAAACAAATTCTTTTATCCTGGGGTCAGCAGATTAGAAATTCAATTAACAATGACACTCGAACCATAATATATACCACAACTTCTCTTTCTACTGACTCAGAATTTCTCGTCGAGTTAGGCACATATGATTTTAGGGACAGTAAAGGCAATTCAAAATATAAAGGAAAATATCTTGTAGTCTGGAAACAAGAAGATGGTAATTGGAAACTATATCGTGACATGAGTTTATAGAAAATCGAACAAAAAACCTACATATACTTTAGATACTTAAAATTAAAGATAGAAAAGCGAACGCACAACAGTAGCATTGCCGCAAGACAAGGACGGAAGTTCACTCAGCTTTAAATCGCAATTTTTTTTCAGTTCCGGCTTTACAGATTTACAAATTGCTTTTGTGGTTTAATGGAAATTTCGCATCTTTAATCAGCATCGGCACCGGACCGACACAGCAACAATCCCACGCCTGTCGGCAATGCCGGTCGTTGGTTGTAATGCCCAAACATTATATTCATCAAAATAAATGCACATGCACTTTAGAAAATACATTTTATTCTTTTTGTCTCTCTTTATTATATCTGCAAGTATTGCTCAACAAAATATTACTGCGCAATTAATGGGGAAATGGGAAGCAACAGATAGTGATGGAATTACAGGAAGTTTAAACTTTATTGACAGTGTACATATAATTGTCAGCATTCCGAATCAATCTTTATCTGAAGGCACTTATTTGGTTGATACTTCAAAAGATCCAATGTGGTTTGACATAACATTTAAACAAGGGAAAATTGTACTGGTAATGAAAGGTCTTATAAAAATCATAAATGAGCATGCTATAAAATGGCAAATATCTACCGAAGGTGAAAGATCTGAGACATTCAGGCAAGCAAAAACCGATTATGTAATTGTACTAAAAAGGAAAGTTTGATCCTTGCATAAAGCACTGCAACCAAAATGTTATTTGGATAATGCGGTGCTATTCTACTTTACAGAATCAAATTTCAACAGTATAGATTGCTTCGTTCCCCGCAAAAACGGAAGAATATATTTATTTCAAATCCTACTAATCCCCAAATCCAAAAAATCCTAATGCAGACATTCTTTACAAACTCACCGGGCACCTCAGTTTCTGCGATGAACTGTTTCGTATGTTTAAAAAATCACGGTAAGAAACGGTTACTTCAAAACCACCCCGCATGCGGGAAGCAGCAGAGAGTTTACTGATATTAATATCATAGGTCATACCAATGGCCATTTTATACATGTCTAATTTTATCACGGGAATAATGGCATCGCCCCAGCGAAGAAAACTGCCGGCAGAAATGCTTACCGTTTCATCATCTTCTGCTTCAACCATATCATGTCTGTACATGAAACCTCCCTGTGCCTGGCGGTTACCACCCTGCATAAATACATCCACATATAAGATCACGCGGTCTTCAGGGCTGGTGGGTGCTGACAATCCGCCGTTGAAAATGAATTTCCGGTTCAGCCTCACTTCATTGTTGGTATTAAAGGCAACTTTGGGTTTAAAAATATGGAAAGCTGCAGCTCCTAAGTAATACTTTATTCCGGATCCAAATTCACCGCTGTATAATAAGCCCATCGAATAATCCCAATAGGTTACATTGGTACGGGTAAAAGTTTGTTGTGTTGGATTTGTTTCGCTGTATTCCCCATTTACAAACTGGTCGTCGAATTTTAAACCGGTTGGATCAAAGCGTTGCTGTACAATACCACCAATGGCTCCCAGCGTGAGGTAAGAATCCTTTTCATCACTCAATGATTTATGGAAAGTAAATGCGGGCATTACCTGCGTTTTTCCCATTTTGGAATCACCGGCCTGGTCGTTGGTTACCTGCAGGCCGATCACTTTGTAATCGTAGGTGCTTTCTGAAACACCCGATTTTAACTCTACGCCAAGGGCTTGTGTACGGTAAGGCACACCCGCCGCACTGATCCATTGTGTTCGGTATGCGCCGGCAACACGCATATCTCCCCTGAAAATTCCTCCCAATGCAGGGTTTCTCAACAAAGGCAATTCATAGAACTGCGAGAAATTGATATCCTGTGCCCCTGCCATGATAACAGGCAGTAGCAAAAAGACGTTTAAAATAATTTTACGAAACATATAATATCTTTTATTTTATTAATGAAACATTTCCTTTGTACGTATATGGGGTACCGTTATCACAGATCACTTCTGCTGTATATACAAATACATCCGGCGGCCCTTCAATACCTTTTATTTTACCATTCCAACCATAGGCCGGGTTGTTTGGCGGGAAGTTGATCTTCTCAAAAACCACTTCACCCCAGCGGTTGAATATGCGGAATGATTTCACACTCAAAATTCCTTTTCCCCTCACCATCAGTATATCGTTGATGCCATCCCCGTCAGGCGAAAATCCATTAGGGATAAACACCTGGGCATCGGTACAGAATACTTTGATGTTGATACTGTCGGAAGCAGAACATCCATAGATGTTGGTTACATTCACCACATACCGGATATCATTTTTTATCAACGCATTCGGTAAAGGGCAGTTATTACAACTCAGGTCATTGTCTGGCGTCCACAACCAATCCCTGATGGGACCATTTGTAATGGTAGTTGTTAATGGCAGTATTGTTCCGGTTGACAAAGTTTTGTCTGGCCCTAAGTTAACCGTTGGATACTGGCCAACAGCAACAACGATAAATGCAGTATCGGTAAAGCAGCTAAATCCGTCATATCCAACCACCCTGTATGTTGTTGTAACAACCGGCGAAGCAGTAGGATTGGAGATGCGTGGATTGTTCAGGCCCTGTGCCGGTGTCCAGATATAAGAAGCGGCGCCACTGGCCTGCAGGTTTACCGACTGGCCGATGCATAAAGTATCATTACCCGAGGTTGTCATATTCAATGGTTGTATCACGGTAACCACTACGGTTGCCTGCGAAGTACATCCAAAGCTGTTGGTGCCTGTTACTACATAAGGTGTGGTTATAACAGGTGTGGCAACAGGGTTTGCACAAGTAATGCAACTCAGTCCCTGGCTGGGTGCCCAGTCAAACTGGGTTGCACCCGATGCATTCAGCTGTACTGAATTTCCAAGGCAGATACTCAGTGAAGGTGTTACGGTAACAACCGGTGAAGGGCTGATGGTGATCGTATGTGTAGCCGTATCGTAACAGCCGTTAACCGTTCCTGTTATAAAACGTACCGTGAATATGCCGGGCGTGGCAAAAGTATAAGTGAAATCCTGCCCGCCGCTGTTCACGCCGTTTGAAATGGTCCATTGATAAATATTGATCGGGTCTGTACTCTGTACCAGTCCGGAAAAAAGTACCGGCTGGCTGGTACAGCCATTGGCTACAGCCACAATACCGGCTACCGGCAGGCTGTTTACAAATACATTTACCAGTTGGGTAACCGTATCGGTACATCCGCTAATACCGATCACGATCATTTGTACCGTATAGTTTCCGGTGATGCTGTAATTGTGATTTACGGTGATACCTGTTCCGGTATTGCCATCACCAAAATCCCATTTAACCAATGCTTTGCCAAAGTACACATTGGAAGTATCGCGGAAAACAACATTCGTACTGCCACAATATTTTTGCTGGGTTACGGTGAAACCGGCATCAATCTTGTCAACTTTAATGGTATCAATGCCGGGTATGAAATAGTTACATCCTGCTGCATTTTGCAATGTGAGCGTAGGTATATAGATTCCCGGGTTTACATAATTGTGAAAAACTACCAGTTGAGTTGTGGTGAGTGTATTACCATCGCCAAAATTCCAGGTTAGGTTACTGGTATTGATGGCAGTTGCTTCAAACCTAACCGGATCCGGGTAGCATTTGAAACCACCGGTATATTGCAAGGAACCGGAAGGTCCGTTAACCGTAACCGTATTTTGCGAGGTATATGTGCAACCACCCGGTACCGTTACTGTTAGGTTTACGGTATAGATACCTGCAGTCTGGTATGTATGCAGTACGCTGTCACCAGAACCGGTATTGCCATCACCAAAATCCCAAACGGCTGTAACCGATGGCCTGTTCTGGTTTACAAAAGTTACTGTAAACGGAACGCAGGTGCCTGTTGTGGCAGATAAACTGAAGGCGCCCGGTAAGCTGGATACGATCTGTACCTGTTGGGTAGTGCTGTCAATACAGGTGTTGCCAGGTGCATTCACCCTGTAAATGATCAGTTTAACGGTGTATAAACCGGGTGCACTGTAACTGTGCGAAGGATTTAATAAAGTAGATGTGTTCCCGTCTCCAAATTGCCAGAGATAAGATGTGGCAATATCTGACTGGTTGGTAAATTGTATACGGTCACCGATACAGGCTGTATACCGGTCGGCAATAAACGCAGCCGTTGGTTTTGGGAATACCGTTATCTGTAAAGTGGTAGTTGTGTCTGTGCAACTGTTTTGTGCAGTGAGCGTAACCGTGTATGTTCCTGCCACCAGGTAGGTGTGGAATACGGTATCTATATTCTGTGTTGTATTGAGTGTATTGCCATCGCCAAAATCCCAGGCAAAGGAAGATGCTCCTGATGTATTGTTAAAGAATGCCACCGTATGTGGAGCACAGCCATAAATATTTGGGCCATTCACCAGGAAATTCAGGTTAATGTTGTTGGGTGCGGCAACTATCGAAAATGTTATACTGTCGGAACCGCATTCATTTACGGCCACCAGTTTTATATAGAAAGTATCCTGAACACCGGTGTTGTAAATATGCTGGATGGGAAGCAGGTTATTGGTTACAGCTGTTGCGTCATCACCAAAATCCCAATAATACGTATTGTTCAATCCGCCGGAAAGATTTGCAAATGTTACCCGCATAGGAGAACAACCGGATGTGATAGATGGCTGAAACAATGCCTTGGGTTTTGATTTTACCCTAACAGTTTTCGTAATGGTTATCGTATCGCATATAGAAAATATCTGCAGGGATACCTGGTAGGTTGTATCATTGAATGTAGGGTTGGGAAGGAAGCTGATACTGCCCGGTTGCTGTAAAGTTGAAGTCTGGCCATTTCCAAAATTCCAGAAATAAGTGAACAACCCGATATCAGGCGTTGTATTCAATACCTGCACTGTAAGCGGGCCGCATCCCACCGTATCTACCAATTCAAATGAGGGATGTGGTAAGATATATGTATAAAATTTACGGCTCATGCTGTCTGCCTTGCAACCGTAAAGGGAAATCGCTTTTAATTTAATGGTTACCGAATCGTTTTCATTATTAATTGTGTATCCTGGAAAAACAGCACCTACACCTATCTGAACATCATTTGCATACCATACATAATCGATATTATTTGCAGGGAAAACCTGCAGGCCGATAATGGATGGCGTAATATTGAATGCCGGGCAACCTATTGTGTCTGTTGGTGTAAACCGTGCAATGGCATCCGGGTTTACGTGAATGGTATAATTCGTTGGTAAACCCGGACAGGTACTAACAGTAGCGGTTACGGCATAGATGAGAGATGCCTGTGTTGTACCTGTATTTATTAAAGACATAGCAGGTAAGTTACCGGTACCACTATTAATAAACCCGGAAACGCCTGTTGAACTTACAACAGTCCATGTATAAGTTGATCCGGCCGAAAGCGAAGACCATGTAACAGGCAATGTGGTATTTCCGGTACATACGTCCTGTACAAGTGGACTATTGTTGATGGATGCACTTGGGTTAATGGTAATGGTTACGCTGATGGATGCACCAGTACAATTCACCGCATTGTTCGTATACGAAGGTGTTATTGTATATGTAACCGTTTGTGGATCGGTACTGCTGTTTATTAAGGCTTGTGAAATTAAATTTCCATTTCCGTTTGATGCACCGGTTATGCTTCCTGATGTTGCGAACGTCCAGCTAAAAGTAGTGCCACTCACCAACGAAGCCAATGAAATACTCGTGGATGCACCGGAACAAATTGTTTGCAATGCAGGGTTTGCACTTACCATAGGTGTTGGGTTTACCGTAATGCTGTAAGTAGCTGTATTACCCGGACAGGCAGCGCTACCGGTGGTAGTAGCAGTTGCAATATAATTTAATGTAATCGGTGAATTGGTTGTGTTGATCAAAGTCTGTACAGGGATAACGCTTGTTCCATTTGTAGCCGCACCGGTAATACCGGGAAGAACAGTGCAGGTCCAGGAAATATTTGCAGCAACTGTAGTGGTGGAAAGGTTTACTGCAGTTGTAGCAGCACCCGAACAAATGGTTTGATCCGCTGATGAGAATTGTACGATGGGTGATGGGTTCACTGTAATAGAATATATAGATGACCCGCCTGAACAGGCATTTCCCCCGGTAGTAGTTGCCACCGCAATATAATTGACCGTTATGGGTGCATTGGTTGTATTGATCAATGTTTGAGAAGGAATATTATTTGTACCGTTTGTAATGGCACCTGTAATTCCTGCAGGTGGCAAGCAGGTCCAGCTAATATTCACGCCGGTTGTTGTGGATGTTATATTAACTGCTGCAGTTGCTGCTCCGGAACAAACCAGTTGATCCGGTGCAGAGAATTGAACAGCAGGAGAAGGGCTGACCGATATGATGTAGTTGACAGGGTCTCCGGGACATCCATTGATGAATGGATTGATCACATAAGTTACCGTTCCAACAGAAGCTATTGAATTGATCAGTGTCTGAACCGGTATCACTCCTGTTCCGCTACTGATAAAACCGCTGATACCGGCAGTAGCCGTTGCTGTCCAGGTAAAATTAGCGCCAGTAACATTTGAAGCAATCGTAACAGCCGATGTGCTGTTTCCCGAACAGATACTTTGGGTTAATGGCGTATTGGTTACTGCCGGCTTGGGATTTACAACGATTGTATAATCCACAGGAGCACCCGGGCATCCATTTGCAGAAGCAGTAACGGTATAGGTTACAGTACCCTGGCTGGTTGTTGAATTTACTATTGTCTGGGCAGGAATTGCTGCCGTTCCGGATGCAGTAAAACCGGTTAAACCTGCTGTGCTTACAGCAGTCCACGTATAGGTGGCACCCGTTACATTTGATGTGAATGTTACCGGTAAAGAAGTGCCAGCCGAACAAATCGTTTGTGTGAGTGGCGTATTGGTTACTGCAGGTTTTGGGTTAATGGTAATGGGTACATTTACAGGAATACCCAGGCAGGTTAAACCGTTATTCGTATAAGCAGGTGTAATTGTATAGGTTATTGTTTGAATCGTATTGCTGTTGTTGATCAATGTTTGGGCAATGGAATTTCCTGTTCCATTGGAAGCACCACTTATATTTGGATTGGGAGTAACAGTCCAGTTAAAAACCGTTCCGCTCACCGATGAACTTAAACTGATATTGGTGGATGCATTTGAACAAATAGATTGTAAAGCAGGATTGGCCGTTACGTTGGGTGTTGGGTTGATGGTTATATTATACGTAGACGTTATCCCCGGGCAGGCTGCAGTACCCGTTGTGGTGGCAGTAGCAATATAATTTAATGTGATGGGCGAATTGGTCGTATTAACCAATGTTTGTGCAGGTATGGTAGTTGTACCACTTGCTGCAGCACCTGTTATTCCTGCCGGAATGTTACAGGTCCAGGCAATGGTTACGTTGGATGATGTTGAAGTTAAATTGACAGCCGCTGTTTGTCCGCCGGAACAAATGGTTTGATCTGTTGCAGAGAATTGTACCGATGCAGCCGGGTTTACCGTGATGGTAAAACTGGCCGGCGTTCCACTGCAGCTATTTGCTACAGGCGTTGCCGTTATTGTTGCTACAACAGGTGCAATACCGGTATTGATGGCCGTTACGGAAGGAATAGTATTGGTACCGGTGGCTGCTACGCCAATGGAGCTGTTGTTGTTTGTCCAGTTGTAAGTTGTTCCACTCACTGTAGAGCCGCCAAAAGTTACCAGGGTTGTAGGTGCACCATTGCATAGCACCTGGTTGGCTGGTGCGGTAACAGAAGGAGTTGGATTCACCGTAATATTGAAAGTTACAGATGGCCCGGTACAGGAAACACTGGCGTTTGTATATCCAGGTATTATTGTGATGGTTGCTACAACCGGGGCATTGGTACTGTTCGTAGCCGTAAATACCGGTATGCTTCCTGTTCCACTGGCAGCAAGCCCAATAGAAGTGTTGTTGTTTGTCCATGAAAACGTTGTGCCCGTAACAGCACCTGTAAAACTTATCACAGCAGATGAAACGGCATTACAAAGGGCAACATTTGCCGGTTGTACAACAGTAGGTGTCGGGTTTATAGTAATGGTAAATGTTTTAGGCAAACCCGGGCAGGCTGTTCCACCATTTGAATAGGTAGGCGTTACCGTAATGGTAGCTGTTATTGGCGCTGCTGTTGCATTAATTGCATTAAAAGAACCAATATTTCCTGTTCCGCTCGCCGGAAGACCAATGGCCGGATTGCTATTCGTCCAGGTATGCGTTGTACCCGTTACCGAACTTGAAAAACTGACTGCCGAAGTTGCGGCACCATTACAAACTACCTGGTTCACCGGTTGTGTTAATACCGTTGTTGGATTAACTGTTATGGTAAATGTTTTGGATGGTCCGGGGCAGGTAACAGAACCGGTTGTATAATTCGGGGTTACGGTAATCGTTGCCGTTATCGCAGCCGTTGTTGTATTGGTAGCTGTAAATACAGGTATATTACCGGTTCCACTGGCAACAAGCCCTATAGTAGTATTATTGTTTGTCCAGGTATATGTTGTACCGGTTACAGTACTGGAAAAACTGATAGCGGTTGTAGCGGTTGCATTACAAACAACCAGGTTTGCCGGTTGTGTAACGTTTGAAACCGGGTTCACAATAATACTGTATGTGAATGATGCGCCTGCACAGGTTGCACTACCGGTGGTGGTTGCAACTGCAACATAATTGACAGTTAATGGCGTTAAGGTTGTATTGATCAATGTTTGTACCGGGATGCTTGTTGTTCCGCTTAGTGCGGCACCTGTTATACCGGCAGGTGGCGTGCAGGTCCATGATATTGTTGCCGATGCAGTGCTGGAAGTAAGGTTCACTGCTGCCGTTTGTGCACCGGAACATATTGTCTGGTTAGGTGCCGAAAACTGTACAGTAGCCGCAGGGTTTACCGTAATGGTGAATGGTACGGGTATTCCATTGCACAAGGCGCTTACAGGCGTAACCGTTATAGTAGCCGTAACAGGTGAACTTCCGGTATTGATTGCAATGAAAGCAGGAATGTTCCCGGTGCCGCTAGCTGCCAGCCCAATAGAAGTATTGTTATTCGTCCATGTATAGGAAGTGCCCGTGCCTCCGAATGAGATGGCAGTTGTTGAAGTGCCATTACAAACCGTTTGGCTGGAAGGTGCTGTAACAACAGGTGCAGGGGTTACTGTAAATGGCGTACTTGCTGCAGTAGTACCACATTCATTGGTTACAGAAAGCGAAACCGTATAAGGCCCTGCCGTGCTGTAAACAATTGGGCCGGGTGAAGCACTGGAGGAAGTGGCAGGTGTACCGCCTGGGAATGTCCAGGCATACGTACTTGGATTTACATAACAGGAAGCAACAGCAGTTGGTGAAATAGATTGATTCTGACAAATAGTTGGGATTGAATTTATACTTATTACAGGTTTACTCTTCACTGTTACAATTTGGGTAACAACGGCTGAAGAACATGCTGCACCCGGACGAATAACAACAAATCCAATAGTATAAATGCCCGGGCTGTTAAACTGAAACTGGGGTTGGGGAGATGTACTGTTGGTGCCATTTAAATAAATATAATCACTGGTGGAAGGAACACAGCCATTTGTTGGTGCATATCCTACTGTCCATAAATATCTATTTGTTCCGCAAAAAGGCAAGTTGGCTGTATTTGTTGTATTAACTGTAAATGGTGCACAGCCGCTATTTTGAGATAATGTAAAAGAACCCGTTGGCAAGGAATTAACACAAATTGTTTTGGTTTTGGTTACCGCTCCACAACTATCGCTACCTCCCGTTTTTATATTTACAGAATAAATACCTGGCGTAAGAAATTGCACTTGTAAAGTTGGTGATCCAACAGTCCAAAATGATGGGAAAGGACTTCCGTTATCATTTCCTAAAGATCCCGAATTTAGAACCCAATCAACATTCTGTACTCCAGGAGTAATTGACCAAATTGACCCTCCTGGCGAACAGGTACCAGCCGATGTAACAAAAGTACTAGTACTAATATCCGTTAAAGCTACTGTCTGATTTACACATATTGAATCTTTTGAAACTAAAAAATCTGCCTCAGGAGTTTGTGATATTTGAATTCCAGCTATGCTTGCGATAGGTAAGCCCAATAAATTGCACGGGTTTTTAATACTAACTGAAACCGTAAAATAATTATTTCCTCCTGTTGTAGAACAACTGGCGTTATTAAATATATGTACAAACTGTGCTGGTGGCGGTTGAGTAAATACAATTTGTGGTGAACCATCATCTACAGTTACAAAATATAATGTTCCAGGTGGATTTGAAAATACTGAATTCGGAAATGTAAATGTAAATGAAGCGCCAGTACATCCTTGAAGGCTTGGATTCTCTGTGCTTAGACCACTGTTTGGAGCTATTCCAACAAAAATACCATAAGTCGCTGTGTCTTTACAACCATTTGCTCCGGTAATAATATACTTCAGAAAATAATTTCCAACATTATAAGTATGAGTAGCGGTTGCATTTGTTGGTGCTACAGTAGAATTATAATTTGGCAACAGACCATCACCCCAGATTATTTCATAATTAGTATTTAAGGTTGGTTGTGAATTATCAGAAAAAGTAAAAAGAGATGGAGATGTACTGCAGACTTTAAAATAAGTTATTCCTTGAAAGAGAACTGGATTTGGTCCAATTAATTTTGCATGTGGTATTTGATTGATAGTCACAATTTGAGTTGCAGTATCCTTACATCCTGCAGTATTTTGCGCTATCATTGTTACTGTCATTGCTTGAGTACCACTCCCTGGATTTCCAGTAAAACTGTGTGAAACTGGATTAGATGTTGAAGTGTTTGAAGTTGAAAGTGGATCGCCAAAATTCCATGAATATGTTAATCCTGTTCCAGTAGAGGTACTAGAAAACACGTAAGGTATATTTCCACATTGAATGCTATTTGGAGAAACAGTAAACGAAGCATTAGGTACCGGAGCTAATGTTACAATAACTGGCCCAATTGTATCAGGAATACCAGCAGATGTTACAATAACAGAGTATGTTCCAGTTGCTGTAACATCATAAGTGCTTTGC
>JAGPDJ010000003.1 GCA_018057635.1 Ferruginibacter sp.
TTTTACCGGAGCAGAATAAAAGTTATTAAAACAAGAGAAAAACAAAAAAATATTCAACAATCAAAAATAAAAGAACTGGAACAAACTGCCCTGCGTTCTCAGATGAATCCGCATTTTATTTTTAACTGCTTGACTTCAATACAGCAACAGATAATCAGTGGTAATACAACCGATGCGAACGAACACCTGGTAAAATTTGCCAGGCTGATACGTAAAACACTTGAAATTTCTTCACGGCCCTATATTAGCATATTTGAAGAAAAGGAATACCTGGCTGAATATTTATACCTGGAGCAACTGAGGTTACCGGGGCATTTTGAGTTTACTATAGATATTGCCGGTGATATAGATGTAAGTAAAACAGAAATCCCCAATATGATGTTACAACCCATAGTTGAAAATTGTATCAGGCACGGTATCAAAGAACTTGTAGGTAAAAAAGGAATGATTAACATATCGCTGTTAAAACAAGGTGATTTTATCATTTGCAGTATTACTGATAATGGCGCAGGGAGAAAAAATATAAGGAACAATCAGGTGAATTCAATTGAAAAACAAAAGAGTTATGGTTTGGATATTGTACGTAAGCGATTGGAATTACTCACTGAAAAAATTAATGCGGACTATTGTATTGAAATAAAAGATTTAATAAATACAGATGGTTCGGCAGCCGGAACACAGGTTGTTATACAATTACCTTTTAAATTAAGCAATTCATGATAAGAGCGGTACATATAGAAGATGAACCAAGAAATATTGAACTACTTGAAAGTTTGTTAAAAATGCATTTTTCCGAAACTATAATCCTGGACGGAAGTGCAAGAAGCATAAGTGATGCTGTTGCACTTATAAAAAATAAGAAACCACAATTAGTATACCTTGATATTGAATTAAACCAGGGTAATGCTTTTGAATTGCTTGAACAAATTAATGATTTAACTTTTGAGGTGATATTTATTACAGCATATAATGAATATGCTGTAAAAGCATTTCGGATAAATGCTGTGGACTACCTTTTGAAACCAATTAGTATTCTTGAATTGAAAGAGGCAACTGCCAAAGCTATTCATAAAATAAATAACTCTTTATCCGGGAATGAAAACCTGCGGAATGTAATAAAGCAGTTTAAAACAGAAATCGGAGCTAAAAAAATAGGAATACCGGTTAGCGATGGCCTGCTTTTTATTAATAGCGAAGATATTACTCATATAGGAGCCAAAGGGAGTTATAGTATTATGTATCTTTCTAATGGCAAACACATAACCTGCACAAAAAACCTGAAATCTATAGAACACATACTTCCAGATAATTTATTTCTGAGAGTTCATCATTCATGGATGGTTAATTTAAAGTACCTGAAAAAATATTTCAGGGGTAAGAACGGTTATATTGAGATGGAGAACGGAACAACGGTACCTGTTTCAATCAGAAAAAAAGGCAGATTTCTTCATTTTTTGCCTGATTAATTATCAATACTTTCTTTCTCAGAGTTGTATTTTATATAATATTTGTAGGAAGACCTGTTAACTCTTAATTCATGTTATTGCTGTTTCCTTTATCTTCGCAAAAAATTATTAACCGGTCAATTCTATTTACATGCTTCCCAAATACAAACGAATTTTATTAAAACTTTCCGGCGAATCACTGATGGGTGATAAAAATTTCGGGATGGACTCAACCGTAATTGCCCAATATGCCCAGGATATCAAACACATTACCGATATGGGTGTGCAGGTAGCTATTGTTATTGGTGGAGGAAATATTTACAGGGGAATGAATGAAGCCGAAACAGGCATTGAAAGGGCGCAGGGAGATTATATGGGCATGTTGGCCACCGTAATCAATGGAATGGCATTGCAGGCAGGCCTGGAAAAAGCAGGTGTTTATACCAGGCTTCAAAGTGCTATAAAAATGGAGCAGATAGCTGAACCTTATATCAGGCGCAGGGCAATGCGCCACCTGGAAAAGGGAAGGGTGGTTATTTTTGGTGCAGGAACCGGTAATCCGTATTTTACTACAGATACTGCAGGATCATTAAGGGCCATTGAAATTAAGGCAGATGTGATACTGAAAGGAACAAGGGTTGATGGCATCTATTCGGCAGACCCGGAAAAAGACCCCACCGCAACAAAATTTGAAAAAATACCATTTGCTGAATGCATTTCCAAAAACCTGAAAGTAATGGACATGACTGCATTTACACTCTGCATGGAGAATAACCTGCCAATCATTGTTTTTGATATGAATAAACCTGGAAACCTGTTGAGTGTGGTAACCGGAGAGCGTGTAGGCACACTCGTTAGCTAACGAATATATTTTTGTGATAAAGAAAAAGCTGTCTATAGAAAGACAGCTTTTTTATTAAAACCCCAAAGTAAAAAACAATTATAATGTATCCAGGTATGCTTTGATGTTATCAAGTGTTGTTATCACGGGTGTGATCGTTACCGGCATGAAACCTACTGTTCCGGGAACACCGTTGGTTAATGCCAGTTCATGGCCGAGGAAATAATCATTTCCCTGTTTTGAAATAACAACAACCGTTATGAGCTTGTTTACCGGGAGCCTGCCAGTACTGAATTTTCTGGTTGTTGCATTACCATACATTCCAACAACCGAACGTATATCATTAAAAACAGTAAAGGCAATAGAATTGGCATTTGTATAATTATAGGGTAAAATTGTATACACGCTAGTTTGCTGTATACCGGAAGTATCGTAAAAATAATCGCAATTGATCCAGCGCAAAGTGTTGGTGCTTACCTGGTATGACTGGTTCAATACACTTACGTTGTTAAATGCTGTATCCTGGTTTTGCAACCAGTTGAATGAAACCGGATTGCTTTCATCTCCATCAAATTTTTTCATCAGGGATGAAGGAGCAGGGTCGGGGAATCTTGCAATGATGTTATTTTGCTGTGTTACTTTCAGTTCATTGCCGTCTTTTAGTAAGCGTATAAAAAAAGCGCCACCGGATACCAGCATCCTTCCATTGGAAATAGTGGGTATTCCCATTCTGATGTAATCTCCTTTCTTTTTTATTAAATGAGATTCCAAAGTTATATTTCCTGTTACGGGTATATTGTTTAACGAGCTAAGAGCACCTGCCGGAATTGCTAATTGAAGATCTGAACCGGTTAGGTAGGTTGTAGAAGAATTGGTCAATACCAGGCTGTCTTTGCGAGTATCCAGTAATAACCTTGCCTTAAGGTCGTTTACAGGCATTGTATTGTTAATAATATTATACCAGGTGCTATCAGGCCCGGATGTGGGATCAGGTATAAACTCATCCAGGTCTTTCTGGCAAGAACCCAAAAAGATGGCCGAAATAAGTAAATAAAAAAGTAATATATTTTGCTTCATAAATTTCATTTTATCAGGCGCTCATTTTTTTTAAGATGCTTATGGTTAAGTTTTTGTTGCCTGGTTTTAAAAATCAAGCCGTAAGCCTAATCTTAATCCTGTGGTTGTATATTTTTGTTTTAATGTAAGATCAGCTTTACTTGCCGGTGAAAAATTATAACGGAAATAGGGTTCAGCCAGCAGGTGTAACCGGGTTGTTAATTTGTAGTAAACAGATATAGCACCTATAAATCCAATACCCATATTGGTTTTAAACTGGTATGGTGAAGTGTTGTTACCGGTTGTAATATTCACCGGTTTATATGCAGTATCCAGCACATCACCTTTTTGCCAGCTATAGAGGTTTACGATTGCACCAGCATTAAAATTTACATGCAGCCTGCTGTTGCCCATTTCGTAGCCTATCATTAACGGAATGTCAAGCGTTCTGAATTTATTGAATGTGGTTTTATAGCGTGTACCCGAAGTAGTGAAACTTCCTGTTGTATCGCCATTGCTGTTGGTTATATAGACCACCTGTATGATATTACCTTCAGCATATTTGAATTTTTCATTTATCTGGCTGTAATTGATGCCGGTACGGAAACTCATGCCATTGTTGAAAACTTTAGTGTACCGAATGCCTGTGCTGAATGCAGATGTGAACCGGGAACTTTCTTTTCTTTTTTGCAGGTAAGCTGAATTAGCGGTGTCGGTTATATTCCTAAAAGCATAATCGGGACCGGCATATATTTCAAAATACCGTTTATTACCCGCTGTATTTTTTTCAGATTCGGGGCAGGGGATATTAACATAATTGAAAGTTGGTTTCTTAACAGTTGCCAAATTAAATCTATCATGTAGTAACAGATCGGGGTTTAACAATACCTGGTTCAGAATCACATCAATATTATCTGCTGTTTCACTTACAGGAATGACTGCCTCATTATTTTCATCCTCCGAAACTGGAGTTGCATTTTTTAGTGAGATCAATGATTTGGATTTCTCTTGTCTGTTCTTTTTAAATTTACCAGTCTGTTCTTCGTTGTTGTTTGAAGAAAATATATGGCTGCTGGTATTGTTTATATTTTGGGGTTTATTATATTTTCCTTCAGTTGTATTGATATCTTTTTCCGGTTTGTTGTTGGTTGCATTCATAACCAGGTCGGTTGCTGATTGCTGTTTAACCGGTTGTTCAGCAGTAAGTTTTGTATCCTGGTCCTTACTATTTTCATCATTAACCGAATTATTATTGTTTGAATTTTTAATAAAAGCATTAGCTGGTTTTGTGCCGGTAAGTAATTTTGTTGAATCATTATGTTGTAACAGAATTACGGATGTACCCAAAATCAGCACACCCAGTAAAAGGAATAATCCCTTTCTATATTTTGGATTCAGCCAAAAAGCCACAGGCCGTCTCTTCTCTTTTTTGGCCATAATATTTTCCCAGATATGCGCCGGCACGTCCGGGTTGTAGTTGCCCAGTTTTTTATTAAAAAAATCATCCAAGGCTGATTTGCTCATACTGCTACCTTTTGTAATTGTAAAATGTTTTTTTGAAGCATGGCTCTTGCTTTTACCAATTGGCTCCTGCTAGTTCCCGGTTGAATACCCAGCATTTCTGCAATTTCTTCGTGTTGATATCCCTCAATCACGTAAAGGTTGAAGATCAGGCGGTAACCATCAGGTAAATTGTTTATCAATGCAAGCAGGTCTTTTTCTGTCAATTGTGAATAGGCTGCCGGATCAACAGGTTTTTCATGATTTTCATTCATCTCAAAACCGGAAAGTTCTTTGCTATACCTCGCTAAACTGTATTTTTTTAAGGCGGTATTTACAACAATCCTCCTGATCCAGCCTTCAAAAGAACCTTCAGATTTAAACTGCGAAATCTTATTAAATACTTTGATAAAGGCGTCTTGTAAAATATCTTCTGCATCAAATGAGTTACGGGCATATCGCTGACATACGCCCAGCATATGACCAGCGTAACGGTTAAACACTTCCTTTTGACAGGCAGCATTTTCCCTTATACATCCTCTTATAAGTTCATTTTCAGTCAATTTGCTGTAATTAGACCCGCATATTGTTAATTAAAAGATGCTGTTGTTGCTTATTACGCTGCCCTGTTTTATTTAATAATCCTGGATATTTGTCCGGCAGGTTTTTGCCTGGCCTTATAAAATGCTTATTTTAGAATTATCAACAGTAAAAATATGCTTTCAAAACTTGACATGCAACAGCTTCAAAGCGAAAATGAGTTGCTGAAATTGCAATTAGAAGATATTAACGATATGATTAATATTAGAGAAGAAGAGGTTGGAATATTGAGGAAGAAATCTGCTTACACGGTTTTATTGCAAAGTACGCTGGACGGAAACCTGGAACAGATCACACAAATGCAAAACCTGATCGGGGAACAACAAAGAAAATTTGCCGGTTCAGTTAAACGGGAATCTGCCATGGAAGATGAGATCATTCAGTCTATTGAAATGGAAAAAGCATTTTATACCATCAAGGAAAAATATGAAAGCAGCAAGGCAGCTTTAAAAGACCTTGACAATGAACTGGCAGAAACAGCATCTTTATACCGCCAGCTGGCGGCTAATATTTCCCGTGTGGCAGAACTGGAAAGCAGCCTGGAAATAATGCAAATGGAAAATGAACATTTAAAAGAAAAGATAGAACAGCTGACAAAATCGGCCATTATAAACCTGCCCTGAAAATTTCTTGCAGAATACTATGATTACCATTGCCAATTGATATGTTCCGGGTATATGGCAGGGTTGAATAAAATAGCCTGATTTTTTTAAGTTTACAAATTGCATTGTAAACTTAAAAAACAGGACAGTTATTTTGCTTTTTTAGGAGCAGCTTTTTTTGCAGGTGCAGCAGCAGCTTTTGTTGCTGTTTTAGCAGGCCTTGATTTACCAAAGCTTCCCGCAAATATTTTTCCTTTCTTTGTTTTAATATCTCCACGTCCCATAATAATATATTTTTAGTGTTTGTTCAAAATTATAAAAAAAAGCAAGACCAGCGGCCTTGCTTTTTAAATTCCTTTTTTGCAAATTAGATCTTTGCAGACAATTCTTTACCTGCTTTAAATTTAGCAACTTTCTTTGCTTTGATTTTTATAACAGCGCCTGTTTGAGGATTACGGCCATTACGGGCAGCTCTCTTAGAAACAGAAAAAGTTCCAAAGCCAACCAAAGTTACTTTGTTGCCGCTTTTTAAAGTTTTTGTTACTGCTTCAACGAAAGAATCTAAAGTAGCGTTTGCCTGTGTTTTTGTGATGCCAGCATCATCAGCAATTTTTGCAATTAATTCAGCTTTGTTCATAATTAGGTTTTTGAAATTTTAAGTGCAACAAATATAGAGGCTTTTTGATTGCAACAAAAAATTTTTTTCAAAAAAATTAAATTTGTAAAATGGCTGCAATCCGCAATCCACAAGCTTTTGCATGAGTTAATCTGAAAAATTGAAGACAGAATTGTTTGATAAAAAATGCTGAAACCCTTTACTGTAAAGGGTTTCAGCATTGTGTCCCTGTAATCCCTTTGCCCGTGCGGCTTGCAGGCTTTATGTACTTTGGTTTTATTTGGAGTTTTTTGTTTTGCACAATTAGTTAACAACTTGCATCACGGATCGGAAAGCAATGAATTTATCTCCCCATTTTTCGAAGCTTTTTTGCCTCATGACCCCGGCATATTTTTCAATATACCGGTTGTAGAGCGCCTTGCTTTCTGCAAAATACTGAACAGCAAAAGTTGGCCCTTCTGATTCATCTACTTCCAGCAGCCTCATAATACGGGCATTTGTGAAGCACCCGGTTCCGGTAACATCTGTAATATGCTCATCTTTCAACCAGTTGAGCCATTCCTCAGCGATGGTTTTATCTACTTTTATGGTAACATTATAAATAATCATACTGATCAGTCTTTTAATTCAAGATAAACAGGGCAGTGGTCACTATGTTTTACATCCGGGAAAATATCTGCATCTATGATTTGTGCCCGCAGTGGTTCTGTAACAGTAATATAATCTATACGCCAGCCTTTATTGTTTAATCGTACACTTGGGAAACGCTGGCTCCACCAGCTATACCGGTGAGGTTCACTGTGCTTTTCCCGGAATGTATCAACCCATCCGCTTTCCAGGAACTTAGTCATCCAGTCGCGTTCAGCAGGTAAAAAACCACTGCTGTTTTTATTTCCCCTGGGATCATGAATATCAATCTCCCGGTGAGCAATATTGTAATCACCACATAAGATTATTTTTGGATGCTTCTTTTTTAGTTTATTGAGATAACTGATAAATTCATCCAGCCACTTGTATTTGAATTCCTGTCTCAGATCGCCGCTGGTACCGGAGGGAAAATAGGCATTGATCAATCGTATATTTCCAAAATCAAGCTGTATCACCCGGCCTTCATCATCACTTTCAGAATGGCCGTTGCCCACTATAACTTTATCAGGTTTTATTTTGGTAAAAACAGCCACGCCACTGTATCCTTTTTTTTGTGCACTGAACCAATGATGATGAAAACCCAGTTCTTCCAGTAGTTTTACTTCAATATCAGCATCCGTTGCCTTGGTTTCCTGGAGGCAGATAATATCTGCAGGATTGGTTTTAAGCCAGTCGAGAAATCCTTTTTTGATGGCTGCACGAATGCCGTTTACATTGTAGGAAATGATACGCATAGTATATTTTTTGTTGGACAAACTTACGGAACAATGAAACATCTCTGCTAACCGCGGAGAACAAGAGAATAAGAGTTAACGCTGAGACTCTGCGAAAACCTCCTGCGCTCTCCCGTTCTCTGCGGTAAATTTTAAATACAAATTATTCCAGTACCGGTCTCAGCCACCTGGTTGCATCTTCCAGGCTCATTATTTTTCTGCGTGCATAATCAGCCAGCTGGTCTTTTTCAATTTTACCTACGCCGAAATATTTGCTTTCCGGGTTTGCAAAATACCATCCACATACTGAAGAAGCCGGATACATAGCCAATGATTCGGTTAACGTTATCCCGGTTGCATCTTCGCCACCCAACAGCTCAAACAGTTTGTATTTTTCTGTATGATCCGGGCAGGCAGGGTAACCGGGAGCAGGCCTGATTCCCTGGTATTCTTCACTGATCAATTGTTCATTGGTTAGTTGTTCGTTGTTTACATAACCCCAGAATTCCATCCTTGTTCTTTTATGCAACACTTCTGCAAATGCTTCTGCCAACCGGTCGGCGAGGGCCTGCAGGATGATCTTATTATAATCATCGTGGTTGTTCTCAAAGTTTTTGATATGTTTTTCAATTCCCCTGATGGTAACACTAAATGCGCCGATATGATCCTGGTAATTTAATTCGGCCGGTGCAATAAAATCGGCCAGCGATAAATTGGGCTGCCCGGCGGTTTTTTTAATTTGCTGACGTAGGAATTCAAGCCTGATGAGAGAAGAATCAACTTTAACATCAACACTATCTGGCGCAACCTTATTGGCAGGCCAGAAACCTACAACGCCTTTTGCCGACAACCATTTTTCCCGGATGATCTGATCCAGCAATTGCTTTGCATCATGGTATAATTTGGTAGCTTCTATTCCTATTACTTTATCTGTAAGGATCTGTGGAAATTTTCCGTGCATTTCCCATGCTATGAAGAAAGGCTGCCAGTCTATATATCCGGCTATCTCTTCCAACGGGTAGTCATCAAATATTTTTGTTCCTGTAAATGACGGTGTTACAGGCTTAAAATTTATCCAGTTGAGTTGTGCAGCATTCTGCTGAGCCTGTTCAAAACGCAGGTATTGTTTGGCCGGTTTTTTATTGGCAAAATCTTCTTTCAGTTTTTCATATTCCGTTTTGATATTTTGCAGGAATGCAGGTTTTTGCTCCGGGCTTAATAAACTACCGGCAACGGTTACACTCCGGCTTGCATCCAATACATGAATAACCCCATCATCATATTGTGGGGCGATCTTAACTGCTGTATGCATACGTGATGTGGTGGCACCTCCGATCATCAGCGGTATTTTTAATCCCCTGCGTTTCATTTCATGTGCTACGTGCACCATTTCGTCAAGCGATGGTGTTATCAGGCCACTCAGCCCAATGATATCTGCTTTTACTTTAACTGCAGTTTCAAGTATTTTATCGGTGGCAACCATTACACCCAGGTCAATGATATCATAGCCATTGCAACCCAAAACCACACCTACAATATTTTTACCAATATCATGAACATCACCTTTTACAGTAGCCAGTAATATTTTGGGGGCACCGGCAGATTCTTCATTTACTGTACCGGCTGCCAGGTGTGCATTTTTCCTGTCTTCCTTTTCCTGTTCAATGAAAGGGGTAAGTACCGCAACTGCTTTTTTCATTACCCGGGCACTTTTTACCACTTGCGGTAAAAACATTTTTCCGGCGCCAAATAAATCACCAACTACGTTCATACCATTCATCAGCGGGCCTTCAATTACATCAAGGGGCTTTGGATATTTTAACCGGGCTTCTTCGGTATCGGCATCAATATAATCTGTAATTCCGTTTACAAGAGAATGGGTTAATCTTTGCTCCACCGGTTCTTTTCTCCAGCTTTCATCTTTGATGGTTTCTTTTCCTTTTGCTTTTACTGTTTCAGCAAACTGGATCAGATTTTCTGTGGCTTCGTTGTTGTCATTATTCCTGTTCAGGAGAACATCTTCACATAATTGTTTGAGTGTTGGTTCTATTTCATCGTACACCACCAGTTGCCCGGCATTTACAATACCCATATCCATACCGGCTTTGATTGCATGATACAGGAATACGCTGTGAATGGCTTCCCGTACATGGTCGTTTCCCCTGAATGAAAAAGAAACGTTACTCACACCTCCGCTTACTTTGGTAAGCGGCATGCGTTTTTTTATTTCCCGGGTTGCTTCAATAAAATCTACTGCATAATTATTGTGTTCTTCAATGCCAGTGGCAATGGCAAAAATGTTTGGATCAAAAATAATATCCTGCGGGTTGTAGCCAACCTGTTCTGTTAATATTTTATAGGCACGATGACAGATCTCAATTTTACGTGCCTTGGTATCTGCTTGTCCCACTTCATCAAATGCCATTACAATTACGGAAGCGCCGTAGCTTTTACAGGTGATTGCCTGTTCAATGAATTTTGCTTCTCCTTCTTTCATGGAAATGGAATTCACGATGCATTTTCCCTGTACACATTTCAGCCCTGCCTCAATGATCTCAAATTTACTGCTGTCGATCATGATGGGAATTTTGGCAATATCCGGTTCTGCCTGCAGCAGGTTTAAAAATGTGGTCATTGCTATTACGCCATCCAGTAAGGCATCGTCCATGTTTACATCAATTACCTGGGCGCCGTTTTCTACCTGTTGGCGGGCAACAGACAATGCGGCTTCGTATTGCCCTTCCCGGATGAGGCGGGCAAACATCTTGCTTCCGGTTACGTTTGTTCGTTCGCCCACATTTACAAAATTTGTTTCGGGGCGGATGATGAGCGGCTCAAGGCCTGCTAATCTTAAATATGGGTTGATTGTATTCATAAATTTTTTTACCACAAAGGCACGATGGAATACACACAGATCACAAAGTGCCGTTAATAATTCGTTTTACTCCATCTTTGAACAATACTGAATTGAAATTTATCAACAAGCCAAGCTTGCATCTGGATAATTTTAAATAAGTAAGTACTTGTGCAAGATGAATGTCATTTAATGCTTCAACCGATTTAATCTCAACAATTAATTTATTTTCAATAATGAGATCTGTTCTGTATCCGATATCCAGTTTTATTTCTTCATAAATTAAAGGCAATCCTTTTTGTTTTTCAACAAGAATGCCTGTTTTAACAAGTTCATAATATAAACACTCTTCATATGCGCTTTCTAATAAGCCGGGACCCAATGCTTTGTGAACTTTAAGTCCACACTCAAAAACAATTTTAGACAATTCGTTTTCTGTCATGATCATCGTGTTCTTTGTGAAATCCCTTGTGTTCTTTGTGGTTAAGTTATTTCATTAACCGGTAATTCCCTCGGTTTAAACTTTGCCACTTCTTCTGCAATATGTTTTATATGGTCTGGTGTAGTGCCACAGCAGCCACCTACAATATTCACAAATCCTTCTTTTGCCCATTCTTCAATGATATGTGCCGTTTCATGCGGTTGTTCATCATATTCACCAAATGCATTTGGTAAACCCGCATTGGGATATGCAGAGGTATAACAGCTTGCAATAGCTGATAGTTCTTCAATATGCGGCCGCATTTCACTGGCACCCAATGCACAGTTAAGGCCGATGCTCAAAGGGTTTGCGTGCATTACAGAAATATAGAAAGCTTCCAGGGTTTGCCCGCTTAATGTACGTCCGCTGGCATCAGTAATTGTTCCGCTGATCATTACCGGTAGTGCTGTACCTGTTTCCCTGTTGTATTTATTGATGGCATAAATGGCAGCTTTGGCATTGAGGGTATCAAAGATGGTTTCTATCAGTAAAATATCAACACCGCCATCAACCAGCCCTTTGATCTGTTCCTGGTAAGCAGCAGCCACTTCATCAAAAGTAACTGCCCGGAAACCCGGGTTGTTTACATCCGGAGAAAGCGATAAGGTTTTATTCAACGGTCCGATAGCTCCTGCCACAAATCGTGGCTTATCCGGATTCTTTTTCGTGTATTCATCTGCAGCAACCCGTGCACATTTTGCTGAAGCTACATTTAATTCATAAGCCAGTGATTGCATATCATAATCTGCCTGGGCAATACTGGTACTGCTGAAGGTATTTGTTTCAATGATGTCTGCACCGGCTTCCAGGTATAGTTTATGTATGCCTGTAATGATGGCCGGTTGTGTGATACTCAGCAGGTCGTTGTTGCCTTTTACATCGGTATGCCAATCCTTAAATCTTTCGCCGCGGTAATCTGCTTCTTCCAGTTTATGACGCTGTATCATGGTTCCCATGGCGCCGTCAATAATGAGGATACGTTCTTTTAATAGTGCTTTGATATTTATCATAACTACTCATTTATTATTAAATGTACAAGTGTGCGATCCCGAAATAATCGGGACAGGCTGCCAATGAAGCTGAATAGCGGTAAAGCGTTTGCTCAATAAAAAATAATACTAAAACGATTTTCAAATCCCGGGAGCGTAGTGGAGATGTATTTCGTTTATTAGTTCAATTTCTTATTAAAACCGCCGGGGTTGAACAATAAACAAATCCGCCCCGCCAACGTGCGCAAAGCTAAAACAACAAAGCCGTAACACAAAATGTTACGGCTTAAAAACGCATGAGAAATTTGTATTTCACCAGGTATATTGACTAAACAGCAGTTTCGTCATGTTAATCTTACCGGATTTGGAATTTAAAGCGGTTTTTCTGATCATTATAATTTTACAAACTCCAGTTTTTCATTCCTGGCAGGGTTGTCATCTTTTAGTTTAATGGATGTGGTTGTTTTTTCAACAATCAGCCAGTCGTCATTCTGGTCGCTAAAAACCGGGGTTACACCAAAATCTATGTTGAATTTACTGCTCACCTGGCTCCAGGTTCCGGTTACGGTATTACTTCCATTTGTTGCAGCAATAGTTCCGTTGCTGTTAAAAGTAAATGTATACCCTGTGAATTTATAGGTTTCATCACTATTGTCGAAATAAAGGCTTACCCGCCAGTTGCCATCTGTTGATGTAGCTGTTTGAGACGGGGTGGCATCATCTTTTGAACATGACTGAAAGGTGCCTAATGCAAATACGATTGCAAGTGCGGAAATGATTTTGGTGATTTTCATTGTAGTATGATTTAGTTTAACGGGATAAAAATAATACGGATATCAGCTCATAAAAACTAAACTATACTGACCGGGAATAATTCATACCTGAACAGGCATGTAATGAAGATAAACCTTAGTTGCCATCGCCCAGCCAAGTCTTAAATTCTGAAGATCTTTCTGTGCTTACAATGGTTTCGTGTTTACAGGATGGTTTTAGCTTAACCAATACACGGCTTTTTGTATATGCAAACATTTCATCAATAGCGTTTATAGAAATAATGAATTGCCTGTTTATGCGGAAAAATAATTTAGGGTCGAGCATGGATTCTAATGAATCGAGGTTGAAATCGATGATATACCTGCGGCCATCGAAGCTGGTGAGGAAATTCACTTTGTCTTCTGTATAAAAATATGCGATGTCTTCTGTATTGATGGTTTTAATATGTTCCCCATACTTAACTACAAATCTTTTTTTATATACCTGTGATTTTGATTCATAGGCCTGCAGCAGTTTGTTGATATCAAGGTTTGAAGTTGCCGGCTCCATATTCATTTTTTTGAATTTTGATATGGCAGATTCCAGTTCATTTTTTTTAACAGGCTTTAGCAGGTAGTCGATACTGTTTACTTTAAAAGCATCAATGGCATATTGATCAAATGCTGTTATAAAAATTACCGGGCAATCGGTTTCTACCTGCCTGAATATTTCAAAACTGATACCATCGGAAAGCTGTATATCAGAAAGCACCAGGTCTGGGCAATTATTTTCCCTGAACCATTTTACTGCAGATGCCACACTTACGATTGTATCAAGTACCTGCGTGCCTGGTTCAATTTCGTTTAGCATTTTTTCCAGCCGCTTTGCAGCCGGCGCTTCATCTTCAATTATTAATACTTTAAGCATCGATATTTTTTATTAAAGGAAGTGATACAATAAAATTGATGTTATCATTATTTATCTGCACTTTTTTGTCGGTGAGGATATTATACCTGTTTATGATATTCTGCAGGCCCATTCCCGAACTGCTGTCTTTATGCTGTTTCGGATTAATATTGTTGTGAACAATCAACTTGTCTCCTGAAATATAAATCGCAATTTTTAAAATAGATTCTCTTGAAACAGCATTGTGTTTGATGGCATTTTCAACCAGCAACTGAAGGGTTAACGGAGGAATATAGTTAGTGGTGGCAGCTTCTTCGTTAATGTTTACCTGCATTACCAGTGTGTCTCCGTATCTTTTTTGCTGAAGGAAGAAATAGGTTTGCAGCAGGTTCAGTTCTTCTTTCAAAGCAATAATATCCTTATCCCTGTAAGTAACAATATTCCTGAAGAAGTCTGATAATTGCTCCACATATTCCACAGCCATTTTGGGGTCATCTTCAATTGTTGAGATCAGGGTGTTAAAGCTATTGAAAAGAAAATGCGGATTTACCTGGTTACGCAATACTTCAAACCGGAACTGTATCTTTTCCTGCCTGAGCCTTTCCATTCTTTTTAAAGACTGTTCCCTGTTTTTTATATACCAGTAAAGTAGTAAAGCACTAAACAATAAACAACAACCAATGAACCAATAAGTTTTATAAAATGCTTTTTTAATTGTGAACTGATAAGTGGCTTCACTTGCGTTTCTGAAATTTTTATTCAATGCTGACTGAATACGGAATGTATAATTTCCCGGAGCAAGCCTTGGGAATATTTTGGTTTTATCGTTTGTAAAAACCCAACGGCTGTCAAACCCTTCCAGTTTGTATTGATAATAAACCTGTTCGGGATTGGTATAGTAAAGCCCTGTGTAAGTAAAAGTGAAATTGTTTTCATCGTGACTGAAAATATTATCCTCATCACCTGCAATATCTTTAAGAAATAACTGTACAGATTCAATAATTGTAACTGGAGATTGTAATGATTTTTTTGGGTGTTGGTAAATTAAAATACCATTGGAAGTGCTCACCATTACATTTCCTGATAAATCCTGTGTAATGGCTCCAAGGTCTTCTGAGTTCACAGTACCAATTCCCTGGCTATTATTCAGGTAAGATATATTCCCGGTTTCAGGATTCAGGATGTCGAGCCCCTTTTTATGGATGATGATTATATTACCCGCCGAATCAGTTTTTAAAGCAGAAACAGTAAGGTCGCTTAGCCCTTCTTTTTCCTGGTAATTGAAGAATTGCTTTCCATCAAATTTGTAAATTCCGGCGCTGGCTGTACTGAACCAGATATTTCCTTTCGCGTCTTCTGTAATAGAATAAATATGATCGTCTTTTATCTGTTTTTTATCGTTGAAATAAGTAAAAACATTTTGTTGCATCATGGTAAGTCCTCTGCCATCTGTTGCAAACCAGGTTCTGTTTTTACTGTCTTTAAAAATCGTATAAATATAATTGGTTCCTGTTGTATTGTTGTCATAGTTGGTAAAGCGATAAGGTTCATGAATCGTTTTATTCTTGTCTGAAAGCTCTATGATCATGGCTCCCTGAAGGCTGCTGGCAAAAACAGTATTATTGCGGCCGTTTATAGATAGTATGCTGGCATTTTCAAATACATTGTTTTCATTGAATACCCTGTATTGTTCATTTTCCGGATCCAGGATATAGATTCCTTTCCCCATGGTACCGATCCATATTTTTCCATATTTATCGAGAAAAAGGGAAGTGATATCAATTTTTTTATCAAGGCCCTGCAGTGTTATTTTATGAGGAATGTACATTCCGTTTTTCAATTGGTATTTTACAATTTTATTGTTCTCGTCATTCACCCAGATGTTGCCCTGGTTGTCGCATAAAATTGCATGGATGTGTTCAAAAACAGGAGGATCAGGTAACGGGATCAGTTTAATGGTTTCTCCCGGAGTTCTTACCAGGCCATGGGTTGGAGATGATAGCCAGATATTGCCCTGGTTGTCTTTCAGGAGATTTTTAATATTTAAAATATTGCCAACCTCTTTTACCGGAGCTAGCAGGCCGTGTTTAATGTCGTATTTCAACAAGCCGTTTTGCTGGGTGGCAATCCATAGAATTTCTTTTTCTGCCAGCAGGGCATTCACCTGCCCAAAGCTCCAGTTAAATGCAGCAGCAGGAACGGATATTTTTTTTGTTTCATGGTCATATAAACAAAACCCTTTATCCTGCATACCAACCCAAAGCTGGTTGTTTTCACCGCGTTCCAGGGCTGTTACAATATAATCGGGCAGTCCTTGTTCAGGACCTGTAAGTGCGATGTTTTTTTTATTTCCGCTAATATTGATGCAGTTAAGGCCCTGGTCAGTTGCAGCAAGTACATCACCGTTAGGCGTAAGTGAAATAGTTGTAATATTCAGGTCATTCAGCCCGTTTGTTTCATTAAGCAGGAAAATCCGTTTGCCTTTAATATAATAAATTCCTTCTCCTGCGGTGGAGAACCAGATGTTATTTTCTTTATCCTGCAGGAATGATGTGATTTTTTTTACAGGAGTCCCTTCTTCTGGGTTGTAATAAACCAGTTTTCCGTTAATGATATGTGCAATGCGTCCGTTGTTAAACCCAATCCAGTATTTATTGCTCTTATCCTGGAAAACAGCTGTAACAGTATCAGCATAATCTTTGTTTTCAAAGTATATTTTTGAAAACCGGGTGCCATCAAATTTATAAAGGCCATTGGTTGTACCTGTGTAAATATAGCCTTCGTTGGATTTAAAAAGGGTATTGATCTTTATTGCCCGGTTGTCTTCATTCAAGGGAAATACTTTGTAACCCGGCCATTGCGCAATTGCATTTAACCCGTTTAAAAAAACAGAAGTAACGGTTACTATTAGCAGCTTATATACGAATGCAGTGCTCAGCTTTGTCATTTTGAAATCATATCAGCATTTACTTCCACATTTATTTCGGATGCCAGTTTTTCATGAACAACTTTTGGAACCGGTATGTTGTGGTCACTTAATTGTACGGTAAAAGCCGATGATATCCTGATTTTACCTTCCATAATGGTGATTTCGCTTTTGATGATTCTTTCCTGGGTTATACCGTGTATATTCAGGTTGCCTTTTGCCCTTATGGTGTATGTTCCGTTTTTACTGAAGTCGATGTCTTCAATGATCTTACCGGAGAAATATGCATCCGGGAAAAGATTGCTTTCCAGGTAATTTTCGTTAAAGTGTTCCTTTTGCAACGGGCTGTTGAATCCTGCAAATGACCTGATCTTTACGGTAAAGGCAAACGCTTTTTTTTGTGCATCCAGTTTGCCACGCATTTCATTGCTTGATGCCTTAATCAGTTCAAGGGGTGCATCCGACCTGAAATGTATGATTCCCTTTACTGTATTAAATTCCTGGGCAAATGCCTGTGAAAATGAACAGCAAAATGCTGCAATAAAAAAAATATACTTCGCGTGTTTTTGCATCATCATAAAGTTAAATATAATTAGCTGACTAATATTATATAACCATTGATAATGCTGTTAAAATCCTTTCCCGGTTTAAAAATGAATAGTTTTTGTAATTAAATTACCTGCTTTTTCCTATAGTGAAAACCCTGGAGATATTAAATCCAAAAAGGATGTCTCCCTTTTCCCATTTACCTTTTGTTCCGGAAATAAAGGTTCGTTCATTCATACCCTGGGAATTGGTAAAATGTAACTGAAAAACGTGGCCGCCGGTTTCAATGTCAAAGCCAACAGAAAGTGAATTGGTGGTTCCGGCTAATTTATAATCAGGCAACTGGTAATAATATTCAACATTAATACTAACTCTTTTTGTCAGCTTCTGCCTCCCACCGATTCCAATGGCAAACATATCATTGGGTTCTTTATTCAATGATACCAGGTTTTGATGAATATATGTTGGCATCAATTGTATAGATGTGCCGTCTGAAAACTTTCTGCCAATGATCAGCTGATGTGTAAAGGAAAGCCTGGATGTATAATAATTTTTCCTGTTCGGGTCTTCATATTTCAGCGACTTCAATGCAATGGTTGGAACATAGCTTAATGTAACTGGCATTTTTCTTTTGCCGGAAGACTGGCGTAATATTTTCAATTTTAAGTAGCCATCGTATGTTTTTTCAAATGTACTTCTGCCAATACCAACCATCAGGTAACGGGTAACGCCATAATCAACTCCCATACGCATGGTGGCATTATCAAGTCCGAACAATTCATATCCACCTGCATTCAGGTTCCCAAAACGGTGTGATATTTTTACATCCAGTACACCTTTGCCAACATTTTCTACGGTATGCCCGTTAATGAGCCGGGTGGTTTTAAATGTAGCGGTAGCGTAATTGGTTACAGCTTTTTCTTCTTTTTTCATTTCATTTTCAAGCTGTGCCAGGATATCAGTTGTATCCTGCGCATTTACTCCTTCAACTGCAAATAGTGTGCAGCATACAATAATGGCTAGTTTTTTCATTTGGCTGGTCTAATGTTTATTACATTTTTTGATCATAACCGCACGAAACACTGATCTCAATTGTTTCTGCAATTTTATCTTTTACTAATCCAGGTATACTGATGTTGTAATCGGAAAGCCTTATGTTGAATTTTGACGTAGCTGATACTACGCCGGCTTTAACTGTTACGGTGCCCGGTGCTGTTACTTTTTTGGTTATGCCATGAATGGTAAGATCTCCGGTTACTGCAACAGAATAATTGCCATCTTTCGAAAAATTTATTTTAGATACATCAGTAATATTTCCTTTGAATGATGCTTTTGGGAATTTATCACTTTCCATATAATTCTCATTAAAATGTTCTTCCATGAGGCTTTTCTTAAAATGGAATCCTTTTATTAAAACCGAGAATTGCAGGTCGCCGTTTTGTGTATTTAGCACACTCATTACCTGGTTATTATCGGCTGTAATATTTTCCATGGGAGCCGTAGAAAAAAAGGAGATGCTGCCGTTTTTGGTAAATACTTTTTGTGCAGCTGCATCGATGTAACAAGCGAGTAAAATCGATGCTATCAGAATTATTTTTTTCATTTTTGTAAAGGGAGTTTAAGGTTTATTTGTAAGGTTAAAGATCAGTTGTCGGGGTAACCGGCATCCAGCCATTTTTTTATTTTGGCCAGGTTGCAGGCATTTAGCTGTGCTGCATTCTTTGGCATAGGTGAATAACTGCCGGCATGTGATACAGCGCCCCAAAGCCTTCCATTTGCTGCCTGTATCTTAACATCATTATAGGTATCAAGCTTTATACCGGCAGAAGGTGTTCCTCCGCCATGGCAACTATTACAAAAAGAACTCATAACCGGAGCTACTGAACTGCTGTATTTTACGGCAGCAGTGTCGCATATTGTAGTTGGATAAAGAATTTCTTCTTTGTCATAATAACAACCGGTGTTAAACAATGCAACGATTGTAAGTAAAACAATGAGTATAGAAAATATTTTTTTCACATGTATATTTTATGTCGGTTCATTAATTATTAGGAGCTCCTGCTGCAACCCAATTTTTAACCTGTATTATCTGACAATCGCTAAGTTTGGCAGCATTTTTTGGCATCGGCGAATAACCGGCAGTGTGAGTTATTGCTCCTGTTAACCTGCCATTGGTTGCCTGTGCGCTTACACCGGCATGTGTGGTGAGGTTTATATTGGCAGAGGGTGCTGTTCCTCCATGGCAACCCGTACAGTAATTAGACATGATCAGGCTGATATTGGCGCCGTATTTAAACTGGGTTGTATCGCAACTGGTACCGCAGTTTGTGGTATTCACCGCACCTTCATTGATCCATTTACCTATAAGGGCTTTTTGAGCCGGCGTAAGATCGGGATTAGGAGCCGGCGGCATTTTATCATTTCCGGTTTCAAATAGTACCTCATACACTTCGCTGTTTGTTGCATTTCCAAATACTATTCCTTCCCTGATGATGTTGGCGTAACTGTCAAAAATGTAATCTTTCTCGTGCGTTGTAGCATCATGGCAACCAGATTTTGCACAATTGGATTGGAAGATCGGTAAGATCTCCGTTTCAAAGCAAACTGTTGTGTTTCCGGTTCCGCCACCACCTCCTCCTGAAACCGGAGGTGGTACAACCTGTTCTGGTGGCGTATGTTTACAGGCACCAAATACTAATACAAAGATGCTGATGGTTAAAGCAACGGCTGATAAATTCTTCATGGTTTGATACTATAATTATTTCATTAAATAACACCTCGACAGGTATACATCCCCTTTAATGCCCAGATCTGGTTCACCTTCGCCAATACCGCTGCAAATCCCTTTGATATTTACCATTACGCCGGGTTCTACGTTTTGGTTGTTTTCCTCCATGGTACAATTTATAAAAGCACCATCCAGATCTGTTTTAATGGTAATTACCCGGATATGATCACTATTATCAGTAACTGCTTCAACAATGCCCGCTATTTCGAGTATTTTATCACTGTAATTTTTATAAGCTGCAACAGTATCTGTGGTAAATGCTGCGTAAAGTTCTGTTGCTGTTATTTTGGTTCCCCTGCTGCTTTTAACATCTCGCGGACCTTTGTTGAAAAAATAATATCCAACAGAAGCTCCGGAAACGATGAGCAGTATCAATATCAGCCAGGTTACTTTTTTTATTTTGATATTCATGTTGTAAAACTAATGGCAAGCACCTTTTTAGAAAAGTGAATTATACTGAACCGGGAAAACGGGTTACTGAACGGGAAAATACCCGTACTTGTCAGGAATGTAAAAGGGAGCATGAATCCGGTTGCCGAAAGGGATTATTTTACGGTGTTTATATAATTGTCAACCGGGATCCTGTTTGTGATGCTTTTGGCCAGTGTCATTTCATCGGCATATTCCAGTTCACCGCCAAAGGCAATGCCACGGGCAATTGTAGTAATGGTTATGTTCATGCCATTAAGTTTACGGCCAATATAATAAATGGTGGTGTCTCCCTGAATATTCGGGTTGAGCGCAAATATCAGTTCAGTAGTATGCTCATCGGTTATGCGTTTAACCAGTGCATCAATTGTTAGCTGATCGGGACCAATTCCATCCAGCGGCGAAATGATTCCGCCTAATACATGGTAAACACCATTGAATTGCTGTGTACTTTCAATGGCAATAACATCACGGATATTTTCAACTACACAGATCACATCTTGTTTTCGGGAGGGGTTGTTACAGGTATTGCATATTTCTTTATCTGAAATATTGAAACATCTTTTGCAAAACCTGATCTCATTACGCATGGTTGCAATGGTATTGCTGAAATGTTCCACATCCACATTATCCTGTTTAATCAGGTGAAGTACCAGCCTGAGCGCCGTTTTTTTTCCGATACCTGGTAGTTTGGCAAATTCGCTGACTGCATTCTCTAGGAGGGAAGAAGAAAAAATCATGCGCAAAAATAGCTATTAGCGTTTAGTTTTTAGTTATTACTAATACAGTTTTTTGGGATTAACTATCAGCAAACAACAAAAGGCTTATAATTTTATATCCCGTTCATTATCCCAGTCTGCTTTGATGGCCAGTTTCATGTCGAGGCTGGAAACTTTTTCGGGTTGTGTTTTTTGTGCGTAGTTGCCCGGGTCCCAGGTTCCATTGTTATTCTTGTCGTATAATATCCTGATAGAATATTCACCGGGTGGAAAACGATTGTTGGTCCATTCAGTGGCCTTTAAAGGGAAGCTGGATTTAACCGTTTCTCCGTCTGTGAATTGTATAACGGGATTTCTTGTTAGATCAAGGTTAGAAAACCTCAATGTTACAGTTCCGTAATCGGTTGAGTTTTTGGTGTTGAACCGGATGGTATCCGATTTGCTTAAATAATTTCCTGTTGAATCCTGTACAGCATCTTTTGGAAGAATATAAAAATAAGTTGATCCTGGTATCCACGTTGTTTGAATGGTTATTTTTTTCCGGGTACTGTCTATAATGCTGGTATATTTTGAAATGGGTTTGTAATTGCTGTCGGTAAGCATTGCCCTGGCTGTATCAAACAGTTGCAATGGGTTGTTAAAACTGAGTTCAAAAGGCTGGAGTAAATCCTGCATCTGTGCCATTAAAGTGTTATTGTACTTTAGTTTTTTATCTGCCGCTGTTTTTAATACCGAAATGATTTTATTGTTATCTGGTTTTTGTTCAGCAAATGCAAATAATTGTAATGGTTTAGTATTAAAAGCCGGGTTTATAATTGAATCATAAAATGCAAACAATTCAGTTTTTGAATTATACGTTTTACCGCCATCTCCGTCTTTCAGGGCATATATCCTGAAACTTTTTTCCGGTAAATAGCTGAACTGGAAAGCTCCTTTACCATCTACACGGGCAATGTAATCAGCTTTGGTTTTCAATACGGCCGTGTCATTTGTATTCAGGTAAAGTAATACAGAAAGGGTACTGTCAACCTTTCCTGTTTCCGCCAGTATTACATTTCCGTTTAGCGTAAGGGAATCAATGGTTTGACCTGTAGAAAATACATAAGTAAAATTTTTCAGGATATTCCCTTCATGAACATCTTTGATCGCATTACCAAAGTCTACACTATAAGTTGTGTTGGGTTGCAGCGTGTCTCTAAATTTTATGCTTACAGATTTTCGGTTGTAAGTAATGGTTGGGGTGGTTTTTTGTACAGGAGATATAATTACATTCCCTTGTAATTCCTGCAGGTCGATATTTTCATCAAACGTAAGTGAAACTTTGTTACCTGTAAAATTGATGGTATTCATTTCTGGCACTGCCTTAACCAGGCGTGGTGGTAAACTGTCTGTTGCTCCTCCGGTTGGTGAGCTGATCTGTGCACAGCCGCTGTTAAAAGTGGAGATCGTATAAACCCCGGCAACAAATGCTAAAATCAGTAGAATTCTTTTCATTAACTATTTCCTGAACTTTAAAATTGCCGTGAAGTTAAGCAATGGGATAAATATAAAAAGTGAAAGTTGTGGGGGTATTAGCTACTAGTTGTTAGCTGTTAGTTATTAGTTGTTTGTGTTTTCCTCATCTTCAACTATTTCGTGTAAAGCAATGGTAAGCTCGTTGGTTTTTACAAAATTACACCAGTGGCAGTCTTCTTTGCCGCAGCCGGTGTAAAACTCACGGTTTTGGATCTTAACCCAGGTTCGGGTAATTTGCTCAGTTACGGTTGTTATATCTGCCGGTGTTATGACAATTTTTTCTTTCCGGTAATTTTTCTTTTTATCCGGCTCTATAAAATCAAATTCGGTGCTTGTAACTTTCCAGTCTTTTGATCTGTAGTTGTCTACCAGGATTTTATAAAACACCGCCTGCCGCCAGTAATCGCCACCGTTAGGTTCTTTTTCCGACGGGCCTTTTGTTTTTGGAATGGCTTTATCCGGGTCGCCGGTTTTATAATCAACCACATTTACCGATTTGCCGTCGAATTCCAGTTTATCCAATTTACCTTTCAGCGGCACATCGTTTACCACTACGTTACGGATATTTTGTTCAACAGATACGATCTTGTTAAAACTGTTAATGTATTTATCATAATAATTACCCAGTATTTCCGGGCCATATTCCATTCTCCTGTTAAATTGTTCTTTGGTAAAATTTTCGCGGTGTCTTTCCATATACCAAATGAAGTCATTAATAAGTATTTCTTTTGAAGAAAATCTGTTCCCGTTATCTTTCATTTTACTGAATAACTTTTCAAGCGCAAAATGAACGGCAGAACCAAATTCTGTTGCTTCATTTTTTGGAGAAGGGATACGTATCAGGTTTTTGAAATAAAATTCCAGCGGGCATTTCAGGTAATTATTAAGCGCTGTTACATTCATTACAAATTTATCCATGGTTCTGCTGATAAACGCTTCTTCTATTTTTTCAATTTCAGGTGATTCCGGTTTACTGAAACCGAGGCTGGTAAATTCCGACAGCACCGTTGCATCTATGATCATTTTTTCAACAGGCAGGTTTTGCTGGTCCTGAATTTCAGCAATGAACATGGATGGTTCCAGTTCTTTTCCATCAGTTTTAAATTTGCTGTATGAAATATACAAGTGCTGCTCAGCCCTGGTAAGTGCTACATAGAACAGCCTTCTTAATTCTTCCTCTTCCGATGCTGCGGGCTGAGAAGCAAACATGGTATCTGGTAATTTATAACCACCACCGGGTTTTCTTTTCTTTTCCCAGGAAGTTGCATTACAGCCTGCAATGAAAACATATTCAAATTCCAGTCCTTTGCTGCCATGTGCCGTCATCAGGTTAATTCCTTTATCAGTTCCGCTTACCTGTACAAGTGGTAAACTGATACCTTCTTTTTCCATCAGCTCTATGAGGTTTACCAGTTGCTGAAGGGTTAAATATGGATTGCGGTGTGTTTCTTCCTTAACAAAATCAAATAGACCGGTAAGAATCTGCAGTTGCCAGTGTTTATCATCACTTTGCATGATATGAGTCAGTATGCCACCTTCCCTTATAATGTTTTCAAACAGGTGTTGTAATGTAACATTGGGAACATCCGCTATCAATTTTTCAATAAGTACAGTAGCTTTTTTCAATCCTTCATGTATGCCTGTGCTGAAGAGATTTTTTGGAGGAGCTATTGATTTTTCGTGTAGCAGTTGCCGTATGGAGGTCTTGTTGTCGCCATATCTCTTATCGGCCACTTCCATCGTTAGTTTGGCAATTTCAATGGGCGGGATACCAAACCAGTTGAAATGCAAAATTTCAAATAGCATTTCATCGCCACTGTAAGAAATATAGTGTTCCGAAGCAAGGTATTTTAAAATGAGCAGGATCTTTTTTGCTTCAGGCAGTTCGAGGATATTCATGTGTCTTTTGCTGTAAACCGGTATGTTCAGCAGTTTAAAGTAGCGGGCAAGTTCTTCACCATATTTATTTTCTTTATAAATGATCCCGATATTTCCTGGCAGCACATCAGTAATCAACAATTGCTGTACCTGTTTAACAATACCGATCATTTCCTGTTTTTGCGTTTCAAACTCTTTGATGATTGGTTTGTTGGTTGACTGGTTTATAAGTTTATTGGATGAAAGGAGTTCCTTGCTTAATCCTTCAATTTGTGTAACCAGTCTTTCTTCGTTTCTGTCGATCAGCGTTTTTGAAATGTCAAGAATCGGTTGCGTGGAGCGGTAATTGTTAGTGAGTACAACAGTAACCAGG
>JAGPDJ010000115.1:0-3589 GCA_018057635.1 Ferruginibacter sp.
GTGTTGAGGTTTGGTTCGTAGTTTATATAAGATGCAAGATACATCATACAAGATACATCATACATCATACATCATACATCATACATCATACATCATACATCATACATCATACATCATACATTAAAGTGAAGTTTCGCAAGTTAGTGACTTAACTATGAACTATAAACTAATAAACTTCTTTACTGAATCTTCATAACCTTTTCTTCAATCAATGCAAAAACATGCTCACCCGGCCTGGGTTTTATGGGATGTGTACCGGTGAATTTTCCAAATGCTGGTAATACAGCAAATTCTTTTCCAAAGTAAAAACAAGGGAACCGGAGGGTTTGTTTTCCCAGTCCGTTCATGATAATTCCCGGGTGTATATGTCCGGTGAAATAATATTTTTCACTGTTGAATTTTGCAGACTCAATGTCATGGGTAAACGAAAATTTACCGATTGTTAGTTCTTCCTGGTGAACTTCTATTCCGGCAGATTGATACCATGCTGCCGGTAATATATCATGGTTGCCTTTAACAAGCAAACATGAAACCGATGAAAAGTCTTTTCGCAATTTCAGGAATAATTCATGTTCTTTATTTTCTGTACTGTGAAAAAGATCTCCAACAACCAGCAATGTTTTTGGTTTAAAGTACTGGATCTGTGAAGCCAGCCTTTGCATATCTTCCCTGAATATCGTTTGTGGTATACCGATACCACTCTTCCTGAAATGCCCAGCTTTACCTAAATGAAGGTCGGATAGAATCAATATTTTTTCCTCCTGCCAAAAGATGCTTCGTCCGCCGGTTAGCAGGAAGTTGTTTTCCCCGATCTGGTGGTTAAGGAATGGTTGCATGAAGGGCAAAGTTAAGTTGTTTGATGTTTGAGGTTTGTTCGTTTAAAGATTAATTGTTTATTGGTTCATAGTATATAGTTCGTAGTTTGATTTAGAAAGTTTAGGATGTTTAGGTTGGCAATTCTGTTTATCCTGTTTTTTGATCAAACATTCATTTTGATATTATTTTTAAAATACTTAATTTCAGTGAAAATTTAAAAATTATGAGCCAGGAAATGAACCCATCAGATTCTTTACACGAATTTGAAAAAGGCAAATTGCCGTCTTCAATCAATATTCTTACTATATTAACAATCATTGGTTCTATAATTGGTTTGATTTCTTCAGTGTATACTTTTTTTACTGCAAAGAAATCTTATGAAACTATGAAGGAAACTATTGATAGTGGTAAACTGGATGATGCTCCAAAATGGGCTAAAGGATTTATGTCGCCGGAAATGCTGGAAATGACAAAAAAAATGTTTGAGAATAAATTGCCAATAATGGTACTGAGCATAGTAGCCATGGCACTTTGCCTGTATGGCGCCATGGAAATGCGTAAACTGAAAAAACAAGGTTATACTTTGTGGCTTATTGGCGAATTGCTTCCATTAGTTACTACTTTACTGTTTATTGGAATGGCAGCTTTCAGTGGTTTCGGTTTATTGGCAGTTTTAATTCCTATCATATTCATCATACTGTATACTGTTAACAGGAAGCATCTAGTTAATTAGTTCATAGTTCATAGTTCATAGTTCATAGTTCATAGTTCATAGTTCATAGTTCATAGTTCATAATAAAATTTTGCAAGTTAGGGACTAAACTATAAACTAATAAACTAATAAACTTTTCCAACTACTTACCCAACATCTCCTGCATTTTCCTCACCCTGTCCTCCAGTTTTTCTGAACTAAGGTTTTCCCGCATGCTGTCTACTTTTACAGGGAAACAGAAAGGTGTTAACTGTGCCGGGTAGGTGATAATTATATTGCTTTGCTGAATACGCCTGAGCATAGAGCGCAGCCTTGCCTCATCCATCTGTTGTTCCATCACTTCATTGTATGCCTGTTTTAGTAACAGGTTTCCCGGTTCATATTCCGAGAATACATTGAACAGGAGGGAAGCAGATGACTGGATGTGTTTTTGTTTTATATTTTCTCCTGGCATTCCCTGGAATATCAGTCCGCCTATTACAGCTATATCGCGGAATTTTCTGCGAGCCATTTCTGTGGCATTCACACTTTTTTGTATATCAGCAAAAAGATCATCTTCTGAGAAAAGTTCATACACATTGCTGTCATCTAACGGTATTGGCTGATCGCTAAGCAATTCAAATCCATAATCATTCATGGCAAATGAAAATGTGATGGATGTTATTTTACTGATGCGGTAGGCCAGTACGGCAGCCATCGCTTCGTGAACAAGACGTCCTTCAAATGGGTAAACAAATAAATGAAACCCGTCTTTTGTTTCTATTTGTTCAATAAGCAGTTCACCGGCTGCAGGGATATGTGATAAATCCCTTTGAAGCAAAAACAGCGGCTTCAATGCCAGCAATTCAGCGGGTGGGGGAGCTGTGTCAGTTTCCTGTTTGTAAGCAGCTTTGCCAAACATGGCCGAGGCTTCATCTAATTTTTTTCTTAGCATAAAACCCAGGTTGGCACTCAATGGCATCCTGCCGCCTTCCCAGCTGGGAATGATCGATTTACTGGAATTGCTTTTCTTAACAATGGCAGTCATCTCTTTCATACTGATGAATTCGAGGTTTCTGCCAGCCAGTGTAAATACATCGCCGGGTTGCAGCCGTGAAATAAAATATTCTTCAATAACACCAATGTAACCTCCCGACAAAAATTTTACTTTAACCATCGCATCACTAACGATGGTGCCTATGTGCATCCGGTGCCGCATGGCTATACGGCGGTTATTAATCTTATACAATCCCTCAATCACTTCCACTTTTTTAAATTCATCATATTGATGCAATGCCACACCTCCTGCAGTAATGAATTGCAGCAATTGTTCCCATTCGGCTGCACTGATATCCCGGTAACAATGTGTTGATTTTACGACAGTAAACAGTTCATCCGGGTAAAAGCCTTCTGAAATGGCCAATGTGCACATGAATTGCAGTAAAACATCGAAACATAACAGGAATGGTTGCCTGCTTTCAATAAATGAAAGTGCAATGGCTTCTTTTAATGCAGCAGCTTCCAGCAATTCGAGCGAATGTGTTGGCAGGAACCATATCTTGCTTGTTGCATCGGGCTGGTGGCCACTTCGCCCTGCCCTTTGCATAAAACGGGCAACCCCTTTTGGTGAGCCAACTTGTATAACGGTTTCAACTGGCCGGAAATCAACACCCAGATCGAGGCTGGAAGTACAAACTACTGCCTGTAAACTTCCTTTGTGAAGGGCCTCTTCCACCCAAATCCTGAGTTCCTGTTCAATACTGCCATGGTGAAGTGCAATTGCTCCGGCCAGGTCGGGAGCAATGTTTAACAGTTCCTGGTACCAGCGCTCGGTCATTCCGCGGGTATTGATAAAAATCAGTGTTGTTTTATTATTATAAATAACAGGCAAAACTTTGTTAGCCAGTTTTATGCCCAGGTGCCCGGCCCAGGGGTATTTTTCAATTTCTTCCGGGATTACAGAAGCTATTTCTACTTTTTTATCGGCAATGGCGGTTATGATAGTCCCTTTTTCACCGGTACTGGAAAGCAGTACATCTTTGGCTTCTTCCAGGTTGCCGATGGTGGCGGAGATGCCCCAGA
>JAGPDJ010000115.1:3689-7325 GCA_018057635.1 Ferruginibacter sp.
ATTACAGAAGCTATTTCTACTTTTTTATCGGCAATGGCGGTTATGATAGTCCCTTTTTCACCGGTACTGGAAAGCAGTACATCTTTGGCTTCTTCCAGGTTGCCGATGGTGGCGGAGATGCCCCAGATTTTTAGTTTATTAGTTTTTAGTTCATAGTTAGTCACTCCTAAATCAGTATTTTCTAACTTTTTATGATGTTTCTTAAATTCTGTAGTGAAACTATCAACTATTAACTTTGAACTATAAACTTTGGCTTGTGAACTTAGATGAAAAATTTGTGCAATAGCCAATTCCACCAAAACCCCTCTTTTGGAGCCTAGCAATTCGTGCCATTCATCAACTGCAATAATTTTAAGCGTTTTAAATATTTCCGGGTAACCCTTTTGTGCCAGTAATAAATGAAGGCTCTCCGGGGTAATAATCAAAACTTCGGGCATTTTTCGCTTCTGTTTCTGTCGTTCATTTACCGGCGTATCTCCATTACGTATAGCAACCTGCCATTGCAAGCCAAGTTCAGCGATCACTTCATCCATTGCCCGGCCAATGTCTTTGGCAAGTGCACGAAGCGGGCTTATCCAGAGTAATTGCAACCCACTGTTCTTTTTAGATTTATAATCTTCAGGATGTTCGTTTATAAACTGAATGACAGCACCAAGAAAAACCGCAAACGTTTTTCCAAATCCTGTTGGGGCATTAACAAGTCCTGATTTACCTGAAACGATCTGTTCCCAGGTTTGCTGCTGGAAAAGGAATGGGTTCCTGTTTTTGTTGAGTAGCCAATTTTGTATAATGTCAAATCCGCTGGTTCCGGGCTGTTTCATGGATGAAGCTTCACAATTTAAGAATTGTAAAGTTAGGGTTGTTCGTACTTAACTGTTTATAGATTTTGGGAATTCATAGTTAGTTATGAGTTATTAAATAAGGTGAGGAGCCGGGAAACTATAGGTTCATATAAAAGTATATAATCCATTATTTTTATGCAAAAAATTGTTTTAAATATAATTATCAGAAATTTTATAACTGATTTTGCTTTCCAAATGAGCATAATCAATAAATTTAGTGATCGCAATCATTATTTCGTTTCCTTATAGAAATTAGCTTCGATTCCGGAAACAGCCTGCATCATTTCACCTAATAATCAATTTGCAGGAATTTTTATCCAAACAGAAAAATACTAATAATGAAAACTATAATTATTGCAACCGATTATTCTCCCGCCGCATTAAATGCAGTTAAATATGGAGCAGACATGGCATTGGCAATTGATGCCCGGGTTATGCTTTTTCATGCGTATCATATTCCTGTAAGTTATGGAGAAGTGCCTATCATTATGGATATGGAAGGCTCCAGGAAAATTGCTGAAAAAGAACTGGATAAAATCAGTTTAACATTAAGCAGTGCAGCCGGAGGTAAGCTGAAAATAAGCACAGAAGTAAGAATCGGTGAATTCTTTCGGGAACTGAAAACACTTTGCGAAGAAGTAAAACCATATGCAGTGGTTTTAGGCAGCCAGGGAACTTCTTCCGCAGAAAGATTCCTGTTTGGTAGCCATGCAACATTTGCTATGAAACACCTGATGTGGCCTTTGATAACAGTACCACCAAATGCATCTTTTAAAGCAGTAAGGAAAGTGGGGCTCGCCTGCGATTTTAATGAAGTTGTTGCTTCAACGCCTGTAGAAGAAATTAAATTACTTGTTAATGATTTTCATGCCGAATTACATATTCTGCATACTGGAAAAAATGATGAATTTGACCCGGAACTGGTTTTTGAATCTGGTTTATTACAGGAAATGCTTGGCCCTTTAAAACCCAAATATCATTTTATCACTCATGATAATATTGATGAAGGTATTATGGATTTTGCCGACAAGAATAACCTTGACCTCTTGCTGGTATTGCCTAAACGCCATAATCTGCCGGAGAAAATAATTCACAAGAGCCATACCAAACAATTGGTTTTGCATAGCCATGTTCCGGTGATGGCGCTGCATCAGTAAAATAAAGAGATGTTGCTGATAGAATTTACTGGAAATACTAATTTTATTAAACAATCTTAATTGGAGTAATGAAATATTACCAGGCCATGGATATATTTCCATTCTCCAGTTTCAGGAAATACAAATGTTTATTTTCAAAATAATCAGGCGTTGATGTATTGCTGCTGAATACCGGCTTAAAATTATATTTATTAAAAACCTTGGCCGGGTAATCATTCAGGTGGCTCATGTAGTCGTAAGGATAGGTTGTTAGCAATTTAGAAAAAAGATAAGTCATCTCAAATCCTTTATATGTAAAATCTGACGGTACACCTTTATATTTTTTAAGGTAAATGCTTTGTATCATCCTGCTTAATGTATCCAGTTTGTTATTATAATACGGCGAAGTGAAGTATACCGGGAAGCCAGTAAAACTTTTTTTGTTTTTAAATGATTTAAAAGCATCCCAGTTTGGCATACCGAATAACGTTGACGGATAGGTTTTATTTAGTGCAGCTATTTCGGCTGATAAATTATATGCAAAATACTCATCCAGGCTGCCGGCAATAATGATATTCTTTTTTGTACTGTCCAGTTTATATTTGATGGAATTAAAATTACTGTCGGTAATATTTACTGTTCGTAAACGCAGCAACGAGTTCCCATCCGGTTCATTCAGCTGTCTGAAATAACCTGCAACCCTGTCTTCCTGTGTGCCGGGCTTGCGGCATAGAATGATCTCTTCAGACCCATGGTTCTGGAGCAGGTACGCAAAAATGGCCTCACAATGTGCTTTTAATGTTGAGTTAGCAATTGCAAGAAATGGGTTACCGGTAACGCCTGCATCATTTGGGTATGTTGCAGAAATAAATGGAATGTTTTTAAGGAGTGCAAAATCAGCCAGCAACTGGTAATCATTGTCCCTGACTGATCCGATGATGAGATCAAGTTTTTCAATTTTTTTATTGGTAATCAGCGAATCAATATTTCCTGCAGCAGATTTAGAATCATAAATAGTAACGTTTAAATGTGAATTTGGAAAAGACATACTGTCTAATGCAATCTGCGCCCCCTGTATAAAATCAAGGCCTTGTAAGATAAAACGCGGAAAGTTTTCACTATACCGGTAGTTGTTTCCTTTAAAAACAGAATCCAGGTAAACCGGTGCAAAAATGCCCACCTGGTATATTTTTTTTGCAGCAGTCTTTATTTCCTGCGCATACAACCCGTTAAACGAAAAAGCACATATAATGACAAATATTCCTGTTTTAATTTTTCGCATATTCTTTCTTTATAAAATCTCTTAACATCAAACATCAAACATCAAACATCGAACCTCGAACCTCGAACCTCAAACCTCAAACCTCAAACCTCGAACCTCAACTACTCCCACTCAATAGTTGCCGGCGGTTTGCTGCTTATATCATACACCACACGGTTAATCCCTTTTACATTATTAATGATCTCATTAGAAACATAGGCAAGGTATTCATAAGGAAGATGTGCCCAGTCTGCCGTCATACCATCAACTGATGTAACAGCTCTTAAGGCGATCGTGTATTCGTAAGTACGTTCATCTCCCATAACCCCTACACTTTTTACCGGCAATAAATTATTGCTTCCCTGCCAAATTTTATCTTACAAACCGATTTTTTTTA
>JAGPDJ010000116.1 GCA_018057635.1 Ferruginibacter sp.
TTTAAAACCTCCGCCGCCAGGTGGCCTGCTGAACCCGCCTCCGGGTTTTTGTGGTACTGCCATTTACTTTTATTAAGTGAAGCCTCCAGCCCCTGCAGGGAAGCATATTTTTTTTAAATTATTAAATTCCCGTCCAGGAAACGGGATACTAAAATACATTTTATTCTTCTCTGCGATCTTTAATTTCTTCTATCGCATTTGTCAAAAACTCATCAACTGTTTTTACACCCATATCCCCTTTCCCCTGTCTCCTAACGGCCACTTTGTTCTCGTTCATTTCTTTTTCACCCACTACAAGCATGTAAGGAACTCTCATTAATTCTGTATCACGGATCTTTTTACCAATTTTTTCGTTTCTGTCATCAACCTCGCTACGAATATCAGCTTTTTTCAGTTTATCTGATACAGATTTGGCATAGTCAATGAATTTGTCACTGATGGGGAGCACTTTAACCTGAACCGGTGCCAGCCAAAGTGGAAACTTGCCAGCATAATGTTCCAGTAAAAAGCCAATGAACCGCTCATGGGTGCCCAACGGGGCCCGGTGAATTATCAGTGGGGTTTCAGCCTTATTATCCTGGTTGGTAAATTCCAGTTTAAATCTCCGGCCCTGGGCAAAATCCACCTGGTTGGTCGCCAGTGTAAATTCCCGGCCTATGATGCTCCAGATCTGTACGTCAATCTTCGGCCCATAAAAAGCGGCCTCATCCTGCACCTCTACAAACGGAGTATTGGTTTTTATTAATACATCTCTTACCAATGCCTCTGTCTCTTTCCATAATTCAGGTTCATCTACATATTTCTGACCAAGCTTTTCAGGTGAATGCAAAGAGAGTCTCATTACATATTTATCAATTCCGAAAATTTTAAAATACTTGAGGTACATTTCATTCACTGCTTTGAACTCATCGTAGAATTGTTCTTTGGTGCAGTAAATATGTGCATCATTCATGTGCAGGCAGCGAACCCTCATCAATCCAAATAATTCACCACTCTGCTCATAACGATAACAGGTTCCGTATTCCGCTAAACGATAAGGAAGATCTTTGTAGCTTTTAGGTTCTGCATCAAATATTTTGTGGTGATGCGGACAGTTCATTGCTTTCAGGTAATATTTCTCCCCATCCATTTCCATCGGCGGAAACATACTGTCGGCATAATAAGGCAGGTGACCACTGGTGAGGTACATGCTTTCCTTTGCAATATGGGGAGTAACCACCCTTTTGTATCCTGCTGCGAGTTCTGTTTCTTTTGCCAGTTTTTCCAGCTCCTCAATAATCACTGTTCCATTTGGCATCCATAAAGGAAGACCAGGCCCGACATCATCATCCATTGTGAAGATGCCTAATTCTTTACCCAGTTTCCGGTGATCCCTTTTCTTTGCTTCTTCCAGCATTGCCAGGTACTCATCCAGCTCTTTTTGCGAAGGATAAGTAACACCATAAACCCTGGTCAACATCTTATTTTTCTCATTACCTTTCCAATAAGCACCAGCGATACTGGTTAATTTTATTGCTTTGATGAACGATGTATTGGGAATATGCGGTCCCCGGCACAGATCAGTAAAATCACCCTGTGTATAAAAAGTTATTTCCCCATCATTAAGATTACTCAGCAAATCAAGTTTATATTCATCTCCTTTTTCGCTAAAGTATTTTACAGCCTCTTCCTTTGGTATTTCTTTTCTTATGTAGGCACTGTTTTTTTTGGCCAATTCATTCATCTTCTTTTCAAGGGCCACCAGGTCTTCTTCACTCATTTTTTTATCACCCAAGTCCATGTCATAATAAAAACCATTTTCAACCGGAGGCCCCACCCAAAATTTAACCCCGGGGAACATCGTTTCTACCGCTTCAGCCATCAGGTGAGCGGAAGAATGCCAGAATGTATTTTTTCCATCCCCGTCACTCCATGTTAATAGTTTTAAAGAAGCATCTTCATTAATGGGTCTTGTTGCATCCCACACCTGTCCGTTTATAGAAGCAGCCAGGACTTTTCTGGCCAACCCCTCTGATATAGATTTTGCTATGTCCAGGGCTGACACACCTTTTTCATATTGCCTGACGGCGCCATCTGGTAGAGTAATATTGATCATCTGTAAAACCCGGTTTTTATCGGAGTGCAAAGCTAACGAAATAAGGCTAAAGATGATGCAGTTTTAAGCGGCTCAAAGAGTTCCCTTTCTTGTTTAAATTCTCCAATTAATGGACAAAAAGGGTTAATAGGAAAAGGAAAAAAGTGCCAGCTATTGAGTAAACCCGGCTCGCTAAAATAAGTTAAGTATCATACGGAACAGGATACATTTTAACAGCTTCTGCTATATTAAAAGCTGTGTTAAATTAACAAACTATTGCTCCGGGCAAACTCCGTGTATAAAAACAGTTTCAGTAGTTTTGCCACTTGATGAAAAGAGTAATATACAGGTACCTGCTGTCATTTTTCTTGGTGCTATCCATTACCGGGTCCAATTCTATTGCGCAAAACCTAACCGGTATCTGGCGGGGTTACTTTATTACGGAGTCCTACGAACATTACAAATTTGAGCTCCAGGTCAAGCAAACAGGAAATGCGGTTTCAGGTGTTTCGTATTCTTATCTCTCCACTGTTTTTTATGGCAAAGCAACTCTCACCGGAAATTATAATAAAGCAGGTCAGAAAGCATTGATCCAGGAAATAAGGACAGTTGAACTTCGTATGTCCGGCGGATCGCAAGCCTGTATTATGAAATGTATTTTTGAATACAGCCGTTCCGGTAAAGAAGAGTTTCTGGAAGGAACCTATTCAAGTAAATTTGAAAAAGACGGCTTAATTACAAAAAAGGGAGATAATTGTGGCGGCGGTAAAGTTTATCTCAGAAAAGTAACTACATCTGATTTCTATATTGAACCTTTTTTGAGGGGTAAAATAAAAACAACACCTGTTATTGTTAATAAACCGCCGGTAAAAACAAACCCCAAGCCAACGACTCCGGTGATTGTAAAGAAACCTCCGGTAAAAAAGCCTGTAGTGGCCAATAAACCCCCGGTGAAGAAAGATACTGTGAAGATCAAACCTGTTTTACCACCGTTGGTAAAGGTGGATAGTACAACCAAAAAGATAAAACCAGTTGTTGTTACACCCACCCCACCTGTTATCAGGAACAGGACAAACGAACTGGTAAAAGTGCTTACCGTAAATAGCCCTGATGTGGTTGTAAAATTGTACGATAACGGTGAAATTGATGGCGATACTATTTCCGTTTACCTTGACAAGAAATTAGTTCTTTCAGAAAAGAGACTAACTGCTTCTCCCCTGGTGCTCAACTTTAAAATGGATGAGGACAATAACGAACATGAATTAACTATGGTGGCAGAAAACCTCGGTAAAATACCGCCAAATACTTCTTTGATGATTGTGGAATCAGGCGGGCAACGTTTTGAGGTTCGGATTACGTCTACAGAACAGAAAAATGCCGTAGTGAGATTCAAATACCAGGCAGTAAGGTAAGCGTTATCTTCCAATTTGCAGGTCAGGTTATTTTATTGCCGTTGCTGTAATTTTTTATTTCTCTTGGTTATTATCATTTATTTTTCCACCAGAATGCCGCGCCAGATCATCATAGTTGTTATGCTTTTATCGGGCCTTTTTACGGAGGCACAGGATATCAATGGTATCTGGAAAGGTAAAATTGTAATGGCGCCAAGTGGTTGTTTCCCTGTCTATAATATCGAATTGCAACTCCAGGTGGCCGGAACCCGAATAACGGGAACAGCTTATCATTTTTCTGATTCACTTAATTACATTAAAGAAAATTTTGAAGGCAATTATAACAGGGATAGTAACCTGGTTATTATTAAAGAAATTGGCATTGTTACTTTCAAAATAAGAGAGGACTGTGTCCCCTGTATCAAAACTTATACTCTCACCTATCATCGGGGAGGCGGAAATGTAGTAACGGAGGAACAACTTAGGGGTAGTTGGGCTACCCCCAGCGGTAAGGCCATTGATGGTAAAACCATTTGCGAACCCGGCACTATTGTTTTGACCAGGTTTGAAAAATCTTCTTTTAAACCAGAATTAAAATTACCTCCCTCGTTAACTAAAAGAAAAGCGGAACTGGTAAAAGAAATAAAAGTGGATACGGGTTCTATTAAGATTGATTTTTATGATAATGGCCAGATTGATGGAGACACCATTTCAGTGTACGTAAACAATATGCCTGTCGTTTCAAACAGGATGTTGAAAACACAACCAATAAGTGTTTCGATCAAAATAGATAATATCCGGACGATGCAGGAAGTGATAATGGTAGGTGAAAACCTGGGTTCTATCCCTCCCAATACTGCCCTGATGATTGTAACTGCAGGCGATAAGCGCTACCAGCTTTATCTTACTTCAGATGAACAGAAAAATGCAATGGTGCGTTTTTTATACGAAAAGCCGGTTATAGCTTCAAAAAATCATTAATGTTTTTTGGGTTGATCATATAGAAACAGACTTTCGATTATTTCACTTTGTTACAAACAATGATCAATAAACGCAAACAACCGTTTGCTTAATGAATCGGCCTCTAATTGTAACTACTTAATTGATGAAATCAATCCTGCAAAAATTGTATTATGTTTTGATGAATGATGTGTAATAACTATTTTCACATCGCAAACAATTTTTAATCTCAAGTTATTTGACACAAAAAGCCTGCTTCTGCAGGCTTTTTTATTTTTTTAAAACCGATGATTAAAATTTAAAATTCCAGGTTACAGACGGTAAAATAGGGAATAGGGAAACCTGTTTGGTTTCAATATTTAAATCTCCATTGGTTGCACTACCCTCCTGGTCGAAATAAAGGAAATAGGGATTGAGGCGGCTATACACATTATAAATACTAAACACCCAATAACTACTGACTTTTCTTTTTTTCTTTGGTATAGGAGTGTAGGTAGCCGAAACATCCATCCGGTGATAGGATTTCATGCGGTATTGATTGAGCTTACTGAATTCTTGGGTTAGTACACCATTGATAATATAAAAACGCTCCGGTAATGTTATTGCATTGCCTGTTCCATATACGAATACAGCACCCAGCTTCCACTTCCTGCTTGCCTCAAAATTTCCAACAACAGAAAGATCATGACGCCTGTCATACCGTGCCGGATACTTCTCTCCTTCATTTAATTGAGGAAATTTTCTCCAGGTCCAGGACAGGGTATAGCCTACCCATCCGGTCCATCTGCCTTTTAATTTATTTATCAGCATTTCAGCGCCATAGCTCCAGCCCCTTCCAAATACAAATTCGTCTTCCGGATCGGCTAATGAAGGAGTATAGCCTTCCTTGTACTCTACCTGGTTTTTCATGTCCTTATAATACAATTCCAGGGAAGTCTCGAATGCGTTATCTGAAAAATTTTTAAAAATCCCTGCAGAATAAAGCCAGCTTACCTGTGGCCTTACAATATAAGTACTGGGTACCCATAGGTCGGTTGGCAATGTGGTACCCGCATTTGTTACCAGGTGTATGTATTGATAGTTCCGGGTAACAGCAGTTTTTACCGAAGTTTCATCATTGATGGCATAGCGTATGGTAATACGTGGTTCAAAACCACTGTAAGTCTTTACAGGATCAAAACTTTTGTAGATCGTGCTATCCAGTTTATTACCATCAGCATCACGGATATATTTTGTATAGGGACCTATCTGGGTGAAGCTGCTCCACCTGATGCCATAATTTATCTTCCATTTTTCTCCCAGTTCCCAGTCATCCTGCAGATAAAGTGCCGTTTCAGCTGCATATTTAGCCCCTTCGTTATTGGGTCTGAATTCAATCGAATCCTGCCTGCCGGTAACTACATTTGGAATAAACTTATGATAAGTAACAAGGCCGCCAAACTTGAGTTTGTGATCAGGTAATGGATAATAGTCAAAATCAGATTTTAGGGTAAAATCCCTGATACCAGAGGAAAGCCCGATGTTAAAATTCTCCTGTTGGGCAGAAAATTTAAAATTATAATCATTGTATACTACTGTTGTGTTCGAAAAAAGCCGCCGGTTAAATACATGGTTCCATCTAAGGGTTGCAGTTGAATTTCCCCAGGGTATATTTGTTTTAAAAGAACGTTTTGAATTATTGAAATCAAACACATCCCTTCCAAAATACCCACTCAGGTACAAACGATCTTTTTCTGAAAACCGATAATTGACCTTAGCATTCACATCATAGAAATAATAACCGGAACCATAGAAGCTGCTGCTTTTTTTAATGAAAGGTTTTGCCAGGGCATCAACATAGGTTCTCCTTGCTGACAAGATAAAGGAGGCTTTGTCTTTTTTTAGTGGCCCTTGTATGGAGAAACGGGAAGCAATTAAACCAATTCCTCCTTCTGTTTGGAATTTATTGATATTTCCATCTTTCATGGAAACATCAAGCACGGAAGAGAGACGTCCTCCGTATTGGGCAGGCATCCCTCCCTTTATAAGGGATACATTTTTTATGGCGTCTCCATTAAAAATGGAAAAGAAACCAAAGAGATGACCAGTATTGTAAACAACAGCATCGTCCAGCATGATCAGATTTTGATCGGGACCACCCCCACGTACATAAAAGCCTGCATTACCTTCTCCGGCACTTTGCACACCGGGTAACAATTGAATAGCTTTTAAAATATCCACTTCACCCAAAAAGGCTGGTATATTTCTCACCTGGTTCATGGAAAGATCAATCTTTCCCATTTGTGCATTTTTCACATTACCATCCCTGCGTTTACTAAAAACTACCACTTCTTCAATTGCAGCAGACCTGGAAAGGATCTCAAAATTAAAAGATTGGTTGTTTCGGAGATTAATTTCTATTGACTTACCGAGGTAGGAAACATGTGATACATTGAGTGTATAATTTCCTTCTTCCAGGGTAATTGAATAAAAACCATATTGATTGCTGGCTACTCCCCTGGATTGCCCGTTTACAGCAATAGTAGCTCCGATGATTGACTCACCTGAAAGACTGTCTTTCACATATCCGTTTATTGTAAAGCGATTTTGTGAGAATACAGTACTGAAAAAAAGAAGAAGTATAACTGCGCTGATGAATTTTGGCATTATAGCCATAACAATCTTACTTTACTTTAGTTGAATCTGTCTTGATAAAATTGATCTTCGTTTTTATATCCCTGCAGTCTTCCTGGCCATATGGATTCTGTGCTTTTTCCTGTTTGCTTATCCAGTTTCCGGGCTTTCCATCACCAAATGCCTGATCGCATTCGAGCCAGTATAATACGGCCTGATCATACCGGATAGTTGTTAAA
>JAGPDJ010000004.1 GCA_018057635.1 Ferruginibacter sp.
GACTTATTCATTGCAGCGGCGGCGGACAAACGAAATGCATGAAATACCTGCCGGGGAATTTCAGGATCATAAAAGATAATTTATTTGAAGTGCCGCCTGTATTCACACTTATTCAGCAAAACAGCGGCAGCAGCAACCGCGAAATGTATGAAGTGTTTAATATGGGTTGCAGGCTGGAAATTTATTGTGATGGAACAGATGCTGAAATCATGATACAGGCTGCAAAAGCATTTAATATAGATGCACAGGTTATCGGCAGGGTGGAAGCAGCAGTAAAAAAGGAATTGGTAATTAAGTTAACAGGTGAATCAATCGTATATTAATTATAGCGATTATACCTTTTAAAGTATAATCGCTATTGGGATTATTTATCTTCCGATACAACAAAAGTAACCGGTTGTTTTTTATAAGCTTTAACGGTCTTATTATTTTGTTTGGCAGGAATCCATTTTGGACCGTTTTGTATGAGGTTGATACATTGCTGTGCTGTTTTGCTGTTGGGATAATCATCCGATTTTACATCACTTACGGTACCATCTTTATCTACGATGAATTGAACCATGATCTTATAAATACCTGCTTTCCAGCCTTCCTTAACTGGTAAGTCCGCATCAAGGTTTTTCTGCAGGTAAGCCAACCAGGCGTCCTTACCCCCGGGGAATTCGGCTTCCTGTTCAACGGTTGAAAAAAGTTTATCGTCTTCTTTGGTTCTATCATAAAAAGAAAATGATTTTCCGGGTATGGTCATCTCCCCTGAACCATCTTCTTTGGTTACCCGAACATTGTCAAAAGTAATCACACTGCCGTGAACGATTCTGCCTAACTGCTGGTAACAGGATGACAACGATCCATTGTTTAAACTAACGGTTTCCACTGCAGGAAAACCGGTTCCGCTGAAATAAACGGTTGCGGAATTGATTGTATACCCGGGCATTTCATACCTCAATTTATTGATAGCCGGAATTTTGCCGATATCAATTTTTGCTTCCGAAATACCGGATAAAGACAGAAGATTGGGTTGAAAGGTTGTTGAATTGGTTGTTGCAATGAATGCCCCGTCTTTTGCATAGGGTCCATATTTTTTCACTGCTTCCTCTTTGGAAATAACAGTAACCTTTTCAAACTCAAAATTGATGATACCAAGCAATGTGGCCACTTCCTGCAGGGTTTTACCTTTGTACTCTTTATTATCAACAATGATAAAAGGGCGATTGCCTAAAGTGGCATTTGCAGGTTTTGTATTGATGATGATGGCTCCATGTATGGCTTTGCTACCATAGGTTGGCATGGCTGTAGTTGGCTTTAAAACACGGATATCCGCAATAGCATCCGGGTTTATTTTGTTAACATCAGGTTTAGAAGTATTTCTGCCATTAACAATATACAATGGCTCATTTATAAAACCGGTATAAATGGATTTTTCAACGGCAGGTTTAATGGAACTTGAAAGTTGTACAAACTGGCTTGCATCTATGTATGTATCCTTTTCAATCTGTTTAAGGATAGTTTTGTAACCCGGACTACTGTCTTTTTCATCAAGAGCTTTATTGATGGGTGTTTTTATTTCTGTATTACCGGTTTGTTTTTCTTTTTGATTTAAATAGAGCTGTATTGCATTTAAGACATTGGTTGCAAAAGTTTCCACGGCTTTGTCTGTTTTCAAATAATCAAAATCTGATTTTGTTGTGATGTATCCGGCTTCAATCAATACTGCAGGGCAGCTGTTGGCCTGTAAAACCAAAATTTTGTTTTGCAGCTGCTGCGGGTTTGTGGCAACCGGCAACCCGTAATTGTTCTGAAAGCCGGTTAAAAGGGCAGAAGCCAGTAGTTTACTTTTTTCACTATTTGCGTGTTCATCATTTGATACAAAAATATTCAGACCGGATCTTTTTACCGGGTCATTTGCCGGAGCTCCATCCATATGAATAGAAATAAACAGGTCGGCATTTGCGTCTTTGGCAAGTGCAACTTTCTGTTGCGGGTTATAATAGATATCGGTTTCCCTCGTAAGAACAATCTTGATATTTTCTGCATTGTTTAATTCCTTTATCTTTTTGGCAATATTAAGGCACATGTCTTTTTCATATATGCCTTCAAAGCCAACGGCGCCATTGTCTTTGCCGCCATGGCCAGCATCTACTACTACAATATAAGGAGCGTTAACAGGCAGCTGCCGGATGTATTTTTTTGCTTTAAAAGTAAATGCGGCAAAAACAAACAATACCAATGGCAACACAAATAACCTGCTTATATAGTTAACTTTGGCCTTATGCTGTACCGTTAGCATGGTTAACCTTCTTTTTATGGGGGAATAGAAAAAATTATTAACCAGGGGAAACTGGTGTTGGGGATAAGTAGCCTGCAGGATCATGGCGGCAAAAGCTTCGGTATCTCCATCTTCAATCGCTTTCTTATCTGCTACAAATTCATGTATCATATTCAGTTCTTTGCGGATAATCCAGAAAAAGGGGTTGCTCCAGAAAATAATCAGAATGATATTCATGAATAGTTTGTCATGACTGTGTTTCTCCTGTATGTGCGCAACCTCATGCCTGAAGACCTGCCTGCCGGTTTTGGAATTTATATCTATAGCTTCATTCCAGAAAATATATTGAAGAAAAGAAAAGGGTGTGCCTTTGGCAGTTGTAGAGATAAAACTGATATTTTCAATTAAAGTAACAGGATGGCGCTTTACCAGGTTCCTGATTGTTGCGAGCGCTTTTAAAAATATAATGAAGAAAAAACAACTCATACTTACATATACGATTGATAGCACCTGTGACTTACTGATATGATTGCGGTTGCTGTAGAGGATAACCTCATCCAGATATGCATCGCTGGTATTTACTACCTGCAGCAACTGAATCACGCTTGTTTTGGGTTGGTCAGTCTTTTGCAACACTTCAAATTTCATCATTGGCAATGCAAGTGCAAGTACCACTGTTGCCAGTAAATAAAACCTGTTATATCCATGAAAGATCTTGTTGCGAAGGAAGAACCAGTAATAACCAAATAGAACTGCTGAACAGATGATCACTTTTAATAGATAAATTGCGAATGCTGGCATGTGGTTTATTTTAATATTTAAAAGTTTTATTCTTGTTACTGTACCCAGGTTACAAGATTCGAGATTCGGGATGAAGGTTAGGTGAAGCTCTCTAAATATCCGGTTCTACTGTTTATCCTGCATCTTGCATCCCTTATCGGTTTTTATTTTTTCTTCAATTGCTTCAATAACATCTCAAGTTCTTCCACACTCAAATTATTCTCTTTAACCATAAACGAGACTGCATTGCTGAAACTACCTTCAAAATAACTTTTCACCATAGTCTTCATCGTAGCCTTACTATATACATCTTTGCTTATAAGCGGGTAATACTGGTGGGTTCGGCCAAAAACTTCCAGGCCTATAAATTCTTTTTCTACCAGAATTTTTATAATGGTTGCAACAGTATTGTTATGCGGTTTGGGGCTGGGGAGTGCTTCTATTATTTCCCTTAAAAAAGCTTTGTCTAATTTCCAGATCACCTGCATGATCTGCTCTTCTGCTTTTGTTAATTGTTTGATCATTTATGAGATTTAAAAGTAAAACTAATTATTTAGTTATTAAACTAAAAACTTAGTTATCCACATTTTTAACAAGACTTGTTAAATTTATTTTCACTCCTCATGTTCAATCAATTAAATTTGCCATAAACAACCCTTATTAGAAAAGTTCTATAAACCAATAAACCAGTTACTAGTAAACTAATAAACTAATAAACCAGTAAACCAACAAACCAACATGTCTCAATCAATCATAGAATTAAAAAATGTAAATATATACCAGGGAGAAAGCCTCATTTTAAGTGATGTGAATATAACAGTTGAAAAAGGTGAGTTTGTATACCTGGTTGGTAAAACAGGAACGGGTAAAAGCAGTTTATTAAAAACCTTGTATGGAGATCTTGAATTGCGGGAAGGAACAGGAACAGTTGCAGGCCATAACCTGCGGGAGATTACCTGGAAAACAGTTCCATTCCTCCGCCGGAACCTCGGCGTTGTATTCCAGGATTTTCAGTTGCTTACCGACAGGAATGTGAATGATAACCTGAAATTTGTCTTGAAAGCAACCGGATGGAAAGATGAAAAACTGATGGACGAAAAAATAAGCGATGTACTGGATAAAGTAGGTTTAAAGACCAAGGGTTTTAAAATGCCTTTTGAGCTAAGCGGCGGCGAACAACAACGGATAGATGTAGCCAGGGCTTTACTCAATTCCCCTAAACTGATACTGGCTGATGAGCCCACCGGTAACCTTGATCCTGAAACCAGCGATGAGATCATGCAGTTGCTTTTTCATATCTGCAAAGATTACAACACAACGATCGTAATGGCAACACATGATTATATGGTGATCAACAAATTCCCGGCCAGGACCATTAAAACGGAAAGGGGAAAAGTGTGGGACAATGCTAGTATATCCACGCAATAAGCTGGCGCGCATTTTTCTCATTGTTGTAGAGTTGCTCCAGGCTCTCTTTACGCTGTTGCAATTGCGCTTCAGTAAATTCCTGATGAAATAAACTGGCAATTTTCTTTTTAAAATCTTCCGCAGATCCGGCCACATGGCAAAGACCTTCCAGCCCGGTTCCTTCAATACCGGCTTCATTAACCAGGCAATGCCTGCCGTTGAACATCGCATTCATTAATTTTAATTTCACACCGGTTTTATTAAAAGAAGGGAGGATGTTCACCTGTGCCTTGCTGATCATATCCTGCATATCTGTATCTGTTGGGTTAACGGTCATGCATGTATGCATATGCGCATGAGCCAGTGTTTGTAAAGGCAGGGAAGGATTTCTGCCAGCTATTACAAATGGTATTTCCAGTGTGTCAAATACATTGTTTAACAGCCAATCTGCTGCTTTCTCATTTTCATTAATTTCCAGGTTGCCATGGTACAGGCAAAACGAACCTCTGCCAGGTTTGGCGCTGATTTCCTTCCATGGCAGAAAAACAGGCAGGAAATCAATTTTATGTGCATCGAATTTGCTTTTATAGAGTTTGGTATCGTCGATGCTTACCGGCCAGAATACCGCTTTGTTGGCAATGGATCTTTCATATTTTTTGAGCAAAATACTTTCATGCAGGTAATATATTTTTTTTAAAATATTACTTTCATGCTTTGCCAGCTGACGGTAATATTTGTATTCTACATTGTGTAGCCTCACAAATGTTTTATGTCCTTTCAGTAACCCTTTTTTTAGCAGGTAAGTACAATGTATACCTTCCATCAGTACAGGATAATCATCCTGTTGCAAACACAATAATAATTCTTTATCGCTGCGTGATTGAACGATATAGGGATTGATGAAAGAAAAAGCAGCCAGTCGTTGTTTTCGTTTGTAGTAATTTACCGAAACACAATATTTCAGCAGTTCCTGCTGGGGTTCTTTTCCTTTGTGATAACAATGCAGGTGTATCTTTATGCCCAATGCATGCAGTGACTTTATTTTATAGAACAGGTCTACCACACCGCCGTAATCAGCAGGCCAGGGAACATCATGAGTTATAATATGTAAATGCTTATCCAAATATTTTTTTGTAAAATGTTACGAGTTTTTTTTCTTCTAACTGCCAGTTAAATACCTTTTTTGCTTCTCCACAATTTTTACGAAGTGAATCATATACTTCATCGCTTTTTAATAATCTATTGATGGCACTTTTGATAATATCCTCTTTTAAATCGCTGATTAAAACAGCCACTTCATATTGATTGTTCACTTGTTCGTATTCCGGGTATTTCATTGTAACCTGTGGAATTTCATGCTGGATAAAGTCGAAGAATTTATTAGCAAGGGAATAATATTGATTTAATCCAGTGTTTTCAACGAGGTTTATCCCGATAGTTGCCTGGCTGGTAATAGTATCCAGTTGATCCGGTAACAATTTCCCTTTTATAAACACGGTAGATTCCAGATTGTTTATGGCTATCAGTTTCTTCGTTTTATCCATAAAATTCCCATCTCCATATATATGCAGTTCGGCATCAATATTTTTCATTGCAGGAATAAGGTATTCCAATCCTCTTGATTCATTCACGGCGCCCTGGTACAGAACAATTTTCCTGTTTTGCAGGCCTGTAGCCTGTTTACTGTATTCTTTTAAAACAGGAAGATTCCTGATCACTTCATAGGTTACGCCATATTGTTGCCTGAACGAAGCAGCTATATAACTCCCAACCGTATACCCATTGGGATATAATGGGATGTATTTTTTTTCAACACGTTGCCAGAATTTATAAATATGCTTCCTGCTCAATACCTCTTTTTGTTGTGAAAAATATTCATGGGCATCAAGTATCCGCTTAATTTTATTAAGTTTTGAGATATAATAACAAGGAATGATCGTATCCAGATCGATCGCACATATACCATCCATCTTTTTAAAAAGTAAGTAAAAGAAAAGCCTCAGATTGTATTCTGCATAAAAAAGCTTTCCCTTTTCAAAAAAGCAATAGAGTCTTTTTTGCATAAATGGCATTTGGCGGAGTGGTATTGATCCGCTCATTTTCCTTCCTACAAGTGTTACAATAAACCCCGCTTTGGCCAATGATGTACAGATACGTATCATACGCTGGTCGTACGAAAGATCATTGGTAACTGTAAAATAAATGGATGGCAATACCGGGTTTTTGAATGGCAAATAAAGGGAATTTTATTGTATAGCGCTTCATTACCTTTTAAACAGGCGAAATTGTATGGAAACAAAAGATTTATATTGGAACATTGCATCCAGCTTAACTGTATTCCGGGTAACCCCGAATATTTACCTGTTTTTGCTTTAAAAAATATCAAATACGGACAATATTTCATTTTTTTATGTTACTTTTGCAGCCATTATAAAAGAAAAATAAAACACTGGTTTTAAAAAAAACAAAGAAATGCCGTATTTAACAATCGAGAAAAAAGCAAACATTTTCGCAAATTTTGGTGGCAAAGCTACCAACACTGGGTCTATTGAAGGCCAGATAGCGCTTCTTACAGAGCGTATCAATCACATTTCTAACCACCTGAAGGGCAATAAAAAGGATTTCTCTTCTCAACGGGGTTTGATGCAAATGGTAGGTAAGCGCAAGCGTTTACTCACTTACCTGAGCAAACATGACCTTACCGGTTACAGGGCTTTGATTGAGAAATTAGGTCTCCGTAAATAATCAATTAATGTATGTTAATATGAATATTCCCAACTGTAAAACACTGTTGGGAATTATTCGTTATACATACCTACTTTTAATCAACAGGGCAACCTGTTAGAAAACCTTTTACATGTCATTACAACCAAAAACAATCAAGTTTGATATAGGTGGCGGCCGCATGGTAACCATCGAAACAGGCAAAATGGCCCGCCAGGCCGACGGTGCTGTAACTGTACGCCAGGGCGATTGTATATTACTGGCAACCGTTGTTGCCAACAAAGAACCAAAAGATGGCCAGTCATTTTTTCCATTATCAGTAGATTACCAGGAAAAATTCGGTTCGGCCGGACGTATCCCGGGATCTTTCTTTAAAAGGGAAGCCCGTTTGAACGACTATGAAATTCTTACATCACGCTTGATAGACAGAGCACTGAGGCCACTGTTCCCGGAAGATTATTTATGCGAAGTGCAGGTATTGGTTTCCCTGATATCTTCAGATGCTGAAGTAATGCCTGATTCACTGGCATGCCTTGCAGCTTCTGCAGCACTGGCGGTATCTGATATTCCCATCCAGGAAATCATTTCTGAAGTAAGGATTGCCCGTGTAGATGGAAAAATGATCGTTAACCCAACTCGCACTGAACTGGCTGCTTCTGATATGGAATTCATCATCGCTGCAACAGACAAGAATATCATGATGGTGGAAGGCGAAAGCAATGAGTGCCAGGAAGAAGACCTTATCAAAGCTATTGAAACAGCTCACGAAGCTATTAAAATACAGGTAAAGGCCCAGGAACAATTGCGTGACCTGGTTGGTAGCGCCACTAAAAGGGATTATACCAAACCATACCGCAATGAAGAATTAAATGCTAAGATCACTGCATTTGCAAAAGATAAAGTTTATGCAATAGCAACAGCTGCATCTGCAAAGCATGTTCGTTCTGATGCATTTGATGCCTTAAAGAAAGAAGTAAAAGAATTTTTAGGCGAAGATTTACCGGATGCCGACAAAGCTTTGATAGGTCATTATTACGGCGACCTTCAATATTATGTAGTAAGGGATATGATCCTGAACGACCGCAAAAGGCTGGATGGCCGTGGTACGGAAGACATCAGGCAATTGGATATGGAAATCGATAACCTGCCTACTCCTCACGGTTCTGCATTGTTCACAAGAGGTGAAACACAATCACTTACAACAGTTACTTTAGGAACTCCTTTAGATGAATTATTAGTAGAAAGTGCACACAAATCTGATTATACCAAGTTCATCTTACATTATAATTTTCCGCCATTTTCTACCGGCGAAGTGAAAATGATGAGGGGCGTTGGCCGAAGGGAAGTTGGTCACGGAAACCTGGCCATGCGTTCATTAAAGAAAATGATGCCTGGTACAGAATATCCTTATACCGTTAGGGTAGTGAGTGATATCCTGGAAAGTAACGGTTCTTCATCTATGGCAACTGTTTGTGCCGGTTCACTGGCCTTAATGGATGCAGGTGTGCCATTAAAAAAGCACGTAAGTGGTGTGGCTATGGGGCTTATTAAAAAGGGTGAAGATTTTGCGATCCTGACAGACATCCTGGGAGATGAAGATCACCTGGGCGATATGGATTTTAAAGTTACGGGAACAAGAGATGGTATCTGTGGTGTTCAAATGGATATTAAAGTGGATGGATTGAGCATGGATATCATGCGTAAAGCATTGGCACAGGCACGCAATGGCCGTTTACATATACTGGATGCCATGCACCAGTGTACGGAAGCACCAAGGGCTGATGTGAAACCACATGCTCCAAGAATGGTTAAACTGATCATTGATAAAGAATATATCGGCGCCGTGATAGGGCCAGGTGGTAAAGTGATCCAGGAGATCCAGCGTGAAACAGGCGCTACCATCAATATTGAAGAAGTAAACAATTGCGGGGAAGTAAGTGTGTTCTCTAAGGAAAAAGCAAGCCTCGACAGGGCAGTAGCCTGGATCAATGGACTTGTTGCTGTACCTGTTGTTGGGGAAACCTATGAAGGTACTGTGAAGAGCATCAAAGAATTCGGCGCATTTGTTGAATTCCTGCCTAAAAAAGAAGGGTTGCTGCACATCAGTGAAATAAGCTGGAAGCGCCTGGAAACAATGGATGGCATTTTCAAGGAAGGCGATAAGGTAAAAGTGAAGTTGCTTGACGTTGACCCACGCACCGGCAAATTCAAATTGAGCCGTAAAGTGCTGATGCCAAAACCGGAAGCTCAACCTAAGCCACAGGGAGAAAACAATTAATTAAAAGATTAACAAATACAAGCTGCAGCAGTTACTCGTTGCAGCTTTTTTATTTTATGGAATACATCCAGATTACATTCGAATCATTATCTACAGATAACAAAGAGATGCTCATAGCTCTTTTAACTGAAGCCGGATTTACCGGGTTTGAAGAAGAGGAAGCAATGTTGAAGGCCTTTATTAATAGGGATAACTTTGACCGAAATCTATTTCAAAATATTATTTCAATATTCGATATAAATTATTCTGAATCATTAATATATGAAACTAACTGGAATCAGGAATGGGAGTCAGGTTTTGATCCGGTCACTGTATTTTATCCAGGTTCAGATCGCCCGTTCGCACATGTAAGGGCAGCATTTCACGAGAAAAATAATTCGGTTGATTTTGATATTGAAGTGACTCCAAAGATGAGTTTTGGTACAGGTCACCACGACACCACTTACCTGATGATAGAGCAAATGAGTAAGCTCGATTTCCGGAATAAACACGTGATAGATTTTGGAACCGGCACCGGAGTTTTGGCCATCCTTGCAGAAAAACTGGGCGCAGCTTCTGTGCATGCCATTGATAACGACGAATGGAGCATCAACAACGCAACAGAAAATTTTATAAAAAACGATTGCATTAAAATTATGCTGTCACAGGCTGAAACATTACCTGCTGAACAAAAAGTATCAATCTTACTAGCCAATATAAACCTCAATATTATTATTGTATGCCTGGATGAAATCAGGAACGCGTGCTTGCCGGGTGCAACCATTCTTTTCAGTGGTATCATGGAAAAAGATAAAGCAACAATACTGGATGAACTTATAAGAAAAAATTTTATAATATCTGATTGCATAACCAGGCATGAATGGTTGATTATTAGTGCAAAAGTTGGATAACCCTATATTAACTGAATGTTATCAACCCACATTTTTTTCGTACCTTTGTATCCTCAACTCACTTAAGAAACAGGATGAAAGAATTGCTTCTTATCATTATTGCTTACCTAATAGGTTCTATTCCTACTGCTTTACTCATCAGTAAAAAGTATTTTGGTATCGACATACGTGACTACGGAAGTGGTAATATGGGCGCAACCAATACATTCAGGGTTTTAGGGTCAAAATACGGAACAGTGGTAATGGTGTTTGATATCCTGAAAGGCATGGCTGCTGTTTCATTGTATACTTTTCTTCCTCATTATCTGAGTAATGAACTTGACCGCACTAATTTTATGATCGGCCTCGGCCTGGCTGCTGTGATAGGACATATTTTCCCGGTGTTTGCAAATTTTAAAGGCGGTAAAGGAGTAGCAACATTATTTGGTATGATACTAACGGTGCAACCTGTAGTAGCAATTAGCTGTGTTGGTGTATTCCTGTTGGTGTTGTATTTAACCAGGTATGTGTCTTTGAGTTCTATATTGGGTGCATTGATGCTGCCTGTTTCAGTACTTTGGATATGGAATGAACATGAGATCATGTACCGGATATTTGCATTATTGGTTGCATTCCTCGTTATAATAACCCACCAGAAAAATATCGGTAAACTTTTACGTGGCGTTGAAAGCCGTATACCCATCTTCAAAAACCGCGACAAAAAAAAGGCCAAGCGCCCATAATACCACGCTAACAGAACTTTAGTATTTCATTTTAAAAAATGGTATGGCAATTGTTTATACCTATTGAATAAACTTACACAACATGAAGAAAATAATTTTACTTTTCACAGTAATCGCTTTTATTGCAGCTTGCAGTACAAACACCATCACCGGAAGAAAACAATTGTCATTATATGCTGAATCGACCCTGCAGCAGGCAGCCGTTTCTCAGTACCAGTCATTTTTAAGTGAAAACAAAGTAGTTAACCAGAATATCAGCAAGGATGCAGAAATGGTTAAAAGGGTAGGAACAAGAATAGCACAGGCTATTACCAGTTATTACGCTCAAAAAGGTTTGAGTAAAGAACTGGAAGGATATAAGTGGGAATTTAACCTGGTAGATAATAAGGAAGTTAATGCATGGTGTATGCCGGGCGGAAAGGTTGTAGTATATACCGGCCTTCTTGGAATTACACAAAATGAAGCTGCACTTGCCGTTGTACTTGGCCATGAGATCACTCATGCCGTAGCGCATCATGGTAATGAACGCATGAGCCAGGTTACTTTGTCCCAGGGATTAGAAATTGTGGGTAATATTGCTACCGCCAATAATCCAAAATATAATACATTATTTAATAATATTTATGCACCTACGGCACAGATTGGCGTTTTGCTTCCAAATTCAAGGAACCAGGAATATGAAGCTGATCATTATGGACTAATATTCTCAGCCATGTCGGGTTATAATCCACGGGAAGCGATCCCGTTCTGGCAAAGGATGGCAAAAGCCGGTGGAAACAGCGGAACTCCTGAATTCCTTGCTACGCATCCATCAGATGAAAACAGGATTGCCAAATTAGAAGGTTACATGAACGAGGCACTTAGTTATTATAAACCTGTGAATAGCAAAAATTAAAAAGTTAAAATATTAGTTAATATGAATAGCGCTGCTTGTTTGCAGCGTTTTTTTATAATTTTTATTCAATAACAAACATAATTTATACCTTTGCAGAACCAACATCCGCTGCTTTTGATATCCCCATTCATGATACTATTAAGGATATCAATAAAATGACCCTTTATTCATCTTAACTCTTATTACATATGGCGCTTGAAACAGTATTAGAAAAATTGCAGTTAAAGGACGAAAAGAACATTTTAGTGCAAGGCCTGCCATCATCCATAGAAAAACAGTTCATCAAGTTAAATTTCGCAAAAAGTGTTACTCCGCTTCTGAGATCAAGGCGTATAGATTTTGCACTCGTTTTTGCAGTGAGTAAAATACAGCTTACCAATATATTAAATGACGTTGTTCCGGCTTTGCACAACGACGGAAAATTATGGATCGCCTATCCAAAAACAGCTTCTAAGATAGCCAGTGATCTTTCACGTGATTGCAGCTGGGAACTGATCACTTCCATAGGCTTTGAAACAATTCAGCTTGTTACATTAGATAATACCTGGAGTGCTATTCACTTTAAAAAACAGGAACCTGTTATTCAGAAACAACCCTTTGCCACTGCAAAAACAGTTAAAAAAGCTGCTTTTACTGAAAGAGAAGTGGTTGTTGAATTATAATCTTTAGCAGAATTTTATTATCGGAATATTTTTTAAGATCATTTATAGATCACGGTACCCATACTCCTTGTAAGGTCTATCTCTAATTGCTTCAGGTGCTGGTGAACCTGGAGAAAGATCATTTGTTCCTCTGCATTGTCTGCTTTTTCCAAATCAAGCTGGTTATCAGCAATCATCCTTTTTATTTTTCTTAGTTTAAGGTAATTTAATGTAGAGATCACTTCTTCCCTGAATAATTCATCACGTGTTGGGATGTGGCCTTCATAATGCTCTTTCCAGTTTGGACTTATATCAGTATTTACATCCATCATATTAATTACAAAGCCATGCAACTGCTGGTCTTCATGATATAAAAAATTCTTTGCTGTTGGTTCCAGGCCTTCATCATACCATTTTTTATAAATCCCGATGATCTCAATAAGTTTACTATTGTCAATCACTTTATCAAGTTCATTTTCATCTATCTGTTCAAAAATAAAGTCAGCAACTTTTTGTTCCTCATTCCACTGCTTTGTTCCAAATTCTAACAGGCTTCGTACCATGGCCTGTTCCTGCATTTCATCCTTGTGCAGCAGGTCCAGAATTTCTTCATCCTGGCCGCTTGTAACGTTTTCTGCAGGCTGAATATCTGTTTTTAATTGCCGGCTTTCTTCTTTTGTAACCTTTTCTCTGATGAATTTATTTACCAGTGCATTCAACCCGCTTTCTTCAATTTTTAAAATCTCTGAAACCTGTTTGATATAATCCTGCCGCCTGGTGAATTCTTCCGTTTTGTTGATTCTTGAAATTGTTTCTGCCACCTGGTTTACAACAGCAGATTTTTTTGCATTGTCCTGCCCGGCATCTGCCAATGCTATTTCCAGCTGAAAAAGGATGAAATCTTTTTTATTCTCTTTTATGAATTTTATAAATCCTTCCGCACCAATTTTATTTACATAACTATCGGGGTCTTCCTTATCGGGAATCAACACAAGTTTTACGTTCAGGCTTTCTTCCAGTGCAAGGTCTAATCCACGCAAAGCAGCTTTAATACCGGCATTGTCTCCATCATAAATGATCGTAAGATTATTGCTGTATTTTTTGATCAGCCGCAATTGATCAGGTGTAAGTGATGTACCGCCACTGGCAACCACATTTTCAATACCGGCCTGGTGCAGGCTCACCACATCTGTGTATCCTTCAACCAGCAGGCATTCATCAGCTTTGTCGATGGCCATTCGGGCAAAATATGAGCCATAAAGGATCTTGCTCTTTACATACAACTCGTTTTCTGGTGTATTGATGTATTTGGGTGCCTTCTCATTCGTTTTTATCACCCTTGCTCCAAATCCAAGCACTTTGCCGCTTTGATTGTGAACCGGGAAAATGATCCTGCCCCTGTAATTATCCTGCAGCCTTTCATCCCGCTGAACAACAAGGCCTGATTTAAGGAGGTATTCTTTGTTATACTGTGCAGATAAAGCTGCCTGTGTAAACTCATCCCTTGCTGAGGGGTTATAACCTAACTGGAATTTTTTTATGATATCTTCCCGGAAGCCGCGTTCTTTAAGGTAACTGAGTGCTATATCCTGGCCTTCTTCGGAAGTAAATAATTTGTCTGCGAAAAAAGACTGTGCAAAACCGTTTATAATATATAGACTGTCGGCTGCCTGTTGCTGAATTTTAAATTCGGGGCTTGTTTCTGTTTCTTCTATTTCTACATTATACTTGTTGGCCAGCCACTTTAAAGCTTCAACATAACTGTATTTTTCCAGTTCCATTAAAAAGCCGATAGAATTTCCGCTTCTTCCGCAGCCAAAACATTTATAAATTTCCTTAACCGGTGAAACTGTAAAAGAAGGGCTTTTTTCATTGTGAAACGGGCAAAGGCCAAGGTAATTCGCACCCCTTTTTTTAAGTTTTACGAACGATCCGATGATCTCAATGATATCGATCCTGCTTAATATCTGTTGTATGGTTGCCTGGCTGATCAATTGCTAAAATAATGCCTGAAATTAATAACATTTCATGGTATCAGGCAGAATAAATTGTAATTAGAAATTTTTAGAAAAAACATTTGTATGAATTGTGAAAATTGAAGCTAAAATTACTATTAATCTTACAAATCGAATATCTTTATGGTCTCAAAAAACACTAAAACATGAAGAAGATCTATTTATTATTGGTGATCGTTATATCATCTTTGGCAGGTTATTCCCAATCATTGGATGATATCAGTGATATGATGGTGAAAAAGGATTTTGCAGCTGCAAAAGCAGCAATTGATAAATACCTTGCAGATGAAAAAAATGCATCAAAACCGGAAGCATGGTATTATAAAGGAAGGGTATACAATTCGTATTCTTATGAGAAATCAACACCTGAATCGGATTTGTATAACCTGAAGGTTGCTGCTTTTGAAGCATTTAAAAAGAACCAGCTGATGGACAATAAAGATGTAAGGATGAAAATTGAAAATTACGGTTCTTACCTTGATCTGTATTATGGATTTTATGACCTCGGTGCAAACCTGTTCAATAATAAAAAATACAGTGAGGCATTTGATGCATTTAAAAAATCTTTGGAAGTGGGTGATTATATTTTAAGTAAAAAATATACATATCCACAGGCAACATTATATGCCCTGGATACAGCATTGGTTTTAAATACTGCCATTGCTGCAACACAGGCCAAAAAAGAAGATGAATCAATTACTTATTACAGGAAGATTACGGATGCAAATGTTTCCGGTGAAGGATATAAAGAAGTGTATGAATACCTTGTTGAATATTATAATAAAAAAGGGAATAGTGCAGAACTTGACCAAATCATGGCAAAAGCAAAACGCTTTTATCCTTCAAATAATTACTGGAACCAGGTAGAGCTGGATAATATTGCTGCAAAAGGTGATAAGAATGTATTGCTTGCAAAATATGAAGAAATGATAACTGCAGATCCTGAAAATTTTGCACTTAATTATAATTATGCGGTAGAACTTTATAATAAAAATTATGGTGGTGATGATAAGCAGTCTGATGTAGCTTCTAAAGAAAAATTAACGAATGTATTAAAGAAAACAATAGCTATTGATAAGGGAATTGATGCTACTGTTCTCATGGCTAACCACACTTACAATATGGCTTCTGAAGCAGTTTCTGCAGCCAGCCTTGTAAAGGGAAATAAACCGGAAGATGTAAAAAAGAAAACCGAACTGAAAGCAGTTTCAAATAAAAGAATGGATGAATGTATTTTATATTCCGACCAGGTTGTGAAATTTTATGAAGGCATGACTGACCTTAAGCCAAAACAATCTGCCAATTATAAGATCGTTCTTGGATACTTAACAGATATCTATAACCTGAAAGCTGATGCAAAAAAGTCAGCCGAATATGAGAAAAAGCGTGCAGCTTTAAAATAGCAGTTTCAACTAGTAATAAAAAAATGGCAGCGTTTATAAACGTTGCCATTTTTTTATTTGAATTGCTGGTTAAACAAACAACAATTTAATGTTCATTTTTTTTTAATTATGGATGCCTTTCCATCCTCATCTGCATACCTTGTCCGCCTTGCATCATACTTTGAAATTCCTTCATTGTTTTCACTTCAAAATCTTTTGGGATATCAAATTCTTTTTCAGTTACTTCTTTTTTAAGATCAATTTTTGTTACTTCAACGATCATCTTTCTTCCCCGTCGCATATTCATTTCATATTGCATTACAAAACCATCAATACGGTCAAGCCCGTTTAAAGAAGTGAAATTTCCAAAACTTCCGCCTCCAAAGCCACCCATTGAACTGGTTCCTCCGGTAGAAGCAATGTTATGCAGTTTAAATTCGGGGTTGTACCAAACTGCAACAGTATCTTTAATGCCCAATAAACGGGTAGTTATCACCAGTGCTTTTTTACATTCATACCCGGCAATTTTTTTAGTGCCGTCTACATAACTAATATCAACGTTATTGCTGGAAGCAGCAGTAGGAGCAGTTCTTTTTTGAGTGGTATCATTGTTTCGCCTTGCCTGCATCATACTGTCCATTCTAACCTTCATTTCAGCCATTTCAGCATCGGATGCAAAAAAACCGGTTTTGTTTCCCATGATCTCCAGCAGGGTGGTTGTCATTTTTGCATTATTGTCGCGGATGATCGTACTTCGGCCCATATCATTTTTAAGAATGGTTTTAACTTTATCATCTTTCAGAATTGTTGTGGATTTCGTTTCTCCATCACCAAAATTCCGGAAGTTGAATCCACCGCCACCACCGCCTCCCTGGATATTTTGTACTTCTTCAGTTTCAGGTGCAATAACTGTTGTGGTTGTATTCACAATTGCCTGCCTGATAACCTGCTGTTGTGCCGATGCGGCTGTAGTTACTGCAAGCATGGCCAAAAATAAAATTGCTTTCATTGATAAAATTTAGAGAACAAAAGTAAATGCAATTAACCGCCTAAAAAAGAGTATATATTTATTACACAATTATTTAACTTGTTAATTTAATTTTAAATTGCAGTTATACAGGTTTAATTGGAATTGTTTTACAAACTCCTCACCAGTTGTATCTCACAGCTGATCTTTACTTCTTCACTTACCAGTACACCACCTGTTTCAAGGGCAGCGTTCCAGTTAAGTCCCCAATCTTTGCGGTTGATCTTGCCATTGATGCTGAATGCTGCTTTTTCATTACCCCATGGATCCTTTACAATACCGCCGAATTCAACATCCAGTTTTATTTTTTTACTGATACCTTTGATTGCAAGGCTTCCCCATAATTCATAACTGCCATCGCTGTCTACATTTTCAACAGTATTGGCCTGAAAAGTAATTTCTTTATGGTTTTCCACATCAAAGAAATCGGCGCTTTTCAGGTGAGTATCCCGGTCTGTATTACCGGTATCAATGGAGGAAGCATTGATCCAGCAATCAATTTCAGCCGACATAAAATCATCTCCGGTAGTAAAAATACTTGCTTCAAATTCTTTGAACTTGCCTTTTACATTGGTAACCATCAGGTGTTTAACTTTAAATTCTATTTCACTGTGTGTTGGGTCTATCACCCATTTTTCTTTGGTTATTTCTGCCATAATTATTTTTTTTCTTAAACAAAATTCGGCTATAAATGTTCGGAAGCGGGGGATTGATTTTTTGGGGAAACGGGATACAGGATACAGGATAAATCATACTGGTTATATGGTACTATGGCTATATAATAATGAGTTACTGTTGTTACAAGATATTCTTATACAATTTTAATTTCAGTAACATAATTGTACAGATAATCGTATTTACCGTGATTAAATTTTAATAATACATTATATTATTATGACATATAAAAATCATTAAATTTATTTCTAAAGTATTCAGTCAATATGAATTAATCTTAATGTCAGACCCATTATCCACTATCCTGCATCCTTTATCTTGCATCCTGCATCTTGTATCCTGTTTCCTGCATCTTATATCTTGTATTTTTTGTGAGAAACCTGTGCATAATTATGTATTCTATCTCCTCTGATTGCTCCTTTTCCTTCTTTCATTCAGTTATATTTACTTCCCCGTAAGTTTTTCCTGAAATTTTCAACAACAGAAAAAAAACGGTCATTTTCACGTAGGTTTGCCGCCTGATTAAATTTTAAGAAAAGTGCGTTTAAAGAGTTTAGAAATAAAAGGATTTAAAAGTTTTGCCGATAAAACTGTTTTAAATTTTGATGAAGGGATCACCGGTGTTATCGGGCCAAATGGCTGCGGTAAAAGCAATATCATCGACAGCATCCGTTGGGTGATCGGTGAACATAAGATCAGCAACCTCCGCAGTGAAAACCTGGAAAGCCTTGTTTTTAATGGCAGTAAAACCCGCAGTGCCAGTGGCCTTGCTGAAGTAAGCCTTACATTTGAAAATACCAAGAACCTGCTTCCTACAGAGTTCAATACCGTTACCATTACACGCAAATATTATAAAAGCGGGGAGAGTGAATATCGCCTCAATGATGTAGCGTGCAGGTTAAAGGATATTCACAACCTGTTCATGGATACCGGTGTAAGCACAGACAGCTATGCCATCATTGAACTGGGCATGGTAGATGATATCATCAAAGACAAAGAGAACAGCAGGCGCAAAATGCTGGAGCAGGCTGCAGGTATAACCATTTATAAAACCCGTAAGAAGGAAGCCAAACTGAAACTGGATGCAACAGAACAGGATCTGGCCCGTATAGAAGACCTGTTGTTTGAAATAAATAACCAGTTGAAAAGCCTGGAAAGCCAGGCAAAAAAGGCTGAAAAGTATTTTGAAATAAAGAAAGAATACAAAGAGGTTAGTATAGAATTGGCTAAAGCAGCGTTGGAAGGATTCAATATCACTTACCGCGATTTGAATGAACAGCAACAGCAGGAAGTAGATAAAAGAATAGAACTGGAAACGGCTATCGCAATGGAAGATGCAGCGCTGGAACAGGAAAAACTCGCTTTTGTTGAAAAGGAAAAAGCGTTGCAGCAGATGCAGCATGCATACAACGAAATGCTCGACCGTGTTCGCAGCAAAGAAAATGAAAAAAGCCTCAGCTCACAAAGATTGCAACATCTTAAAGAAAGGCAATCAAGCCTGCACGAGTTTATTCAAAAGGCCGGCGGGCAATTATCCGGACTGGAAGAAAGCATCAGTTTTACGAGCCAGCAGATAAATGATGAACAGCAAAAACTGGAAGAACTGGAAGATAAACTACAAAGCCTCAAAGAAGCTGTGGAAGAGAAGCGTGGGATTTTTGATGATAAGCGATCTACCATCGATTCACTCAGAAGAGAAAACCAGGCGATACAACGTAACCAGTTTGATGCAGAGAAAAAAGTTGCCGTAGCAGATACTTCCATACAGAACCTGCAGCGTACCATCATCCAGATACAGGAAGAAAAAGCACAGCGCCAGGCGCAGATCAGCCAGCTGGAAATTGACAAGAAATTAAAAGAAGAAGAACTTACCAATAAGCAAACTGACCTGCAGCAATTGCAGGAAGAACATGAGTTTACAAAAGACCAGATTCTCCAGACACAAAATTTACTGGAAGGACTGCGTGTACACCTTGCCGATGAGAACCGTAAACTGGATTCAAAGAAAAATGAACACGACCTGTTAAAGAGCCTGATAGACTCCATGGAAGGATATCCGGAAAGTGTGAAATTCCTGCATAAAAATACCGGTTGGAATCATACAGCTCCTTTATTGTCTGATATTATTTATGTGAAGGAACAATACAGGGCAGCTGTGGAAAACGTGTTGGAACAATACCTCAATTATTATGTGGTAAATAATTTAACGGAAGGGCTGCAGGCTGTTCATTTACTGGATGATAACAAGAAAGGTAAAGCGAATTTTTTCCTGCTTGATAAATTTACCGATATAACACCGGGGCATCAGCCGGAAGGAACAATTCCGGCGCTGGATGTGGTGGAAATAGATCCTCAATATGCAAAGCTTGCACAAAATCTGCTGGGGAATGTTTTCATTGCAGAAAATGAAGATGCACTGGAGAACAGCAATGGTGCGATCGTTCTTGAAAAAACAGGTAAATATGTTAAAGGTAAATATTCACTAAGCGGCGGAAGCGTAGGACTTTTTGAAGGGAAGAAAATTGGTCGTGCAAAGAATCTTGAAAAACTGATTAAAGAAATAAGTGCCCAGGAAAAGATTGTAAATGAGCTGAAAGCTGATATTCAGCTAAAGCACAATGAGGTGATCAGTTATAACAACCAGTTGAAGGAAAATGCCATCAAGCAAACACAGCAGGATATCAATAACCTGAACAACCAGGTGTTTTCTTTGCAGAATAAAATGGAAAACCTGTTGCACCTTGAAACAACCAGCAGCAGCAGGATAACAGAGCTGGAACAACAGTTACAGCAAAATCACGAAGCTATTTCCAGCACCCGTTTTGAACTGGAGAAGTTTAATACCCAACTGGAAGAATTGCAGGAGAAAATGATGTTGATCGAATCAGATTATGCAACCGCAGAGCAGGAATATAATTTTGCCAATGCAACTTTCAATGATAATAATTTGCTGTTTACAAAGCAGCAAAGCAAGGTAATTTCTACCCGACAGGAACTGGAGTTTAAAACCAACCAGTTGAACGACCTGAAAGTACAGGTTGAGAACAGTACCATGCAAATGAATGAAGCATCTGAAAATATTGCCCAGACTGCAGGTGAATTAAAGGAATTGGAATTGCTGCTGGTTAGCATGCTTCAGAACAAAGAAGCAGATGAAAAGAAATTGAATGAAGCAGACCAGGAATATTATAATATACGTAACCTGCTTACAGAAAAAGAAAGTGAGCTCAGGCACAAACAAAAATCCAAGGAAGGCATCGATCATTTGCTCAATGAAATAAAAGATAAACTAACTGATCTGAAACTACAGCTGGCCGGAATGAAAGAAAGGCTGAGTGTGGAATTTAAAGTTGACCTTGATACGATCATTGATGAAGCAAGAACAGGTGATACGCCACTGGAAGAACTGAAAGAGAAGAATGAAAGGATGCGCAAGCGCCTGGAAAATATGGGTGAAGTGAATCCAACAGCCATTGAAGCTTATACAGAAATGAAAAAGCGTTATGAGTTCATACTTGAGCAAAAGAATGACCTGGTAACGGCAAAGGATAGCCTCATGCAAACGATACAGGAAGTGGAAGCTACGGCCAATCAGCAGTTCCTGGATACATTTAACAGAACAAGGGAGAATTTTCAAAAAGTATTCAAAGCATTGTTTACCGATGAAGATACGGCAGATATGATACTGGTAGACCCTGAAAACCTTGCTGAAACAGCCATTGATATTGTTGCCAAGCCTAAAGGTAAAAGGCCCAGCAGCATCGGGCAGTTAAGCGGAGGAGAGAAAACCTTAACGGCTACGGCATTGTTGTTTGCCATCTATCTTATAAAACCTGCGCCATTCTGTATTTTAGATGAGGTTGATGCACCACTGGATGATGCAAACGTTGGCAAGTTCACCAATATGATCAAACAGTTCAGTGAAAATTCTCAGTTCATCATTGTTACACACAATAAAATGACGATGAGTGCAGTGGATGTGATCTATGGTGTTACCATGCAGGAAGCCGGTGTGAGTAAACTGGTACCGGTAGATTTCCGAAGCCTCAATTAATTGAAGATGTATGAAGTATGATGTATGATTTTTAGAACGTGCTAAATATCTACACCTTACATCACAAATCATAAATAAACGACTAACCCAATGCTATACACAAATCCCGGTGCTGAACCGGGTTTTTTTATTGATCAAATGCAAGAGTACCAAAGTGAAAACAATAGGCACAAATAAAATATTCCCCTTTGCGTCTTTGCGCTTCTTTTCATCTTTGCGTGAAATTGTACTAACCGCTGAGAAAAGGAGAAAAAGAGGTTACACAGCGTTTACCCTAAAATTAAAATAATGAGAAACAAAAGAGAAGATTTCCCTTTGCGTCTTTGCGTTACTTTGCATCTTTGCGTGAAATTGTACAAACCGCTGAGAACAGGAGAAAAAGAGGTTACGCAGCGTTTATCCCATATTTAAAATAATACGAAACAAAAGAGGAGATTTCCCTTTGAATCTTTGCGTGAAATAACCAATGCCAATTATATTCCAATAAAACTCTTTGATATGGTCCGCACAATATTGTTACTAACAGCTTCCAATATCTTTATGACATTTGCATGGTACGGCAATCTCAAAAACGTAAATATTCCAATTTGGAAAGCTGTATTGATCAGTTGGGGTATTGCTTTTTTCGAGTATTGCCTGATGGTGCCTGCCAACAGGCTGGGATTTGAAAATGGCTTCAGTGGTTTTCAACTTAAGTTGACGCAGGAAGTAATCACACTCGTTGTATTTGCTGTATTTGCAGTTTTTTACCTCAAAGAACCCTTTCACTGGAAATACCTGGTGAGTTTTATTTTATTATTGGGGGCAGTGTATTTTATGTTTAAGAAATAAGAGAATGTATGATTTATGATGTGAAGCTCATTCTAAAAATCATACTTCATAAATCATACATCATACATCTCACTTTATCCATCTTACATTACTGTACCAGTTTCCCAACCCTTCCTCCACCTGCAAAATAGACTGCTTTTCCATTTTTTGCTTTTCTGCAAACGTGGTATCCGTCTTTACTGATCCAGCTAAAAGTATTCCCTTCATCTATGCTGTAATCAACACCGTTTAGTCCGCAACTAATCCAGTTTTTCTTACCAAGAAATTCAATACAGCTCCGGTAACCATGTGGAGGTATAGTTGGAGAGAACCAAGTTTTACCAGCATCCGATGTAATAACACAGTTTTTATTGGTAGAATCCTTTGTATTGAAATCACCTCCAACAACAATCATGATTTTTTTATTTTTAACTGCTATCGAATTTGCACCGGTTGATTCGCTGCCTTGAATGATAGGAATATTTATTTTCTTGTCTCTTATAAAAACACGTGACGACTTACCTCCGGTTATGAATACAGCTTCCTGTTTATTAAGTTTACGGATATTCGTCCCACTGCTTGCAAAACAGGCTTCGCCACTGTCAACTGAAGGCCTGTAATTTTCAGGTATAGCACGCCAGCTTTCCGAGCCATCAAAAGTACGTGCTATGAACATACTGCCATTGATCGGATCGCCAATTACAATTCCAGCCTGTTCATTCCAGAATTCCATCGCATCCAGGAACATGCCTGGTGTTTTATCTTCAAAAACCACTTTCCAGTTTTCACCAGCATCCGTAGTTTTTAATATAACTGCAGGTGTATCAATTCCCATGATAACAGCTGTTTTATCATTAAATGCTTCAATATCCCTGAAATCAGTTTTTTCAAAGCCTTTTACTTTCATCCATTTCCAGGTATTGCCACTGTCGCTGGAAAGTCCCACAGTACCGCCACTGCCGCTTACCCAAACAGTTTTATCATCTACTACACTCAATCCACGCATAGATGATTTAACGCCTTTGGCTATTACTTTTACAGTTTGCGCCTGTAACAAAGTAGCAATAAGTAAAATAATGATACTGCATAATATCTTTTTCATAGTTAATGATTTCTGTTTTTGATTTATTTCAGATTATTTTCGTCAACGTTCGTTTATTCAATTAATTTAATTCGTAAAATTCGTGTAATTCGTGCTCTAACTTTGTTTACTTTTGAAAAGATAACGACCTTTATTTTACTAAACAAAAATTCTCCCTTCGGGTGATCGCTGCTATGAGTTCCAATAATTTATCAATTGATAAAAACCACACGGGTTTTCAACAAATAAAAGATATCCTGGATAAAAAATTTAAGATTATCATCTCAGATGATGCTGGGGAAAGAATCACCAAATGCAGGAATTATCTTGATAAGAAAATGGCTGATTCTGATGCGTTATTTTATGGCATCAATACCGGCTTTGGTTTTTTGCAAAATGTTCAGATTGACAAGGCTCAGTTAACTGAATTACAAAGCAACCTGTTAAAATCACATGCATGTGGAATGGGAGAGGAAGTGCCGCCAGCAATTGTAAACCTGATGCTGGTACTTAAATTAAAATCACTCAGCTATGGACATTCGGGTGTTCAGTTAGAAACGGTGAAAAGACTGGCAGAAATGTATAATAACGAAATACTTCCGGTTGTATTTACGCAGGGCTCGCTTGGTGCATCCGGCGATCTGGCACCTTTGAGCCATTTGTCATTGCCATTGATAGGCCTTGGCGAAGTTAACTTTAAAGGGAACCGAATGCCTGCTGCCGAAGTTTTGAAACAATTAAACTGGCAGCCAATTACTTTGCAAAGTAAAGAAGGGCTTGCATTGATAAACGGTACCCAGTTTATGACTGCTTATGGCATGTATAACCTGGTGCAGGCCGACAGGTTGATGAAATGGGCAAATATCATCGCTGCCATTAGTTTTGATGCTTTTGATTGCAGCCTTGATCCGCTGAATGAAAATATTCACCGGGTTCGATCACATGAAGGGCAGGTGAACACGGCATCTGCAATGAGAGCTCTTTTAAATAACAGCGATTTAGCAAACAGGAAAAAAAGCCAGGTTCAGGATCCATATTCATTCCGTTGTATACCACAGGTACATGGCGCTACCGCAGATACTGTAAATTATGTTCAAGCTGTTTTCATTAAAGAGATCAATTCTGTGACGGATAATCCAAATATTTTTCCGGATGAAGACCTGATCGTGAGTGGTGGAAACTTTCACGGACAGCCGTTAGCGCTAGCATTGGATTTTCTATCAATTGCCATGGCTGAACTGGCAAATATCAGCGAAAGAAGGACTTACCAGCTCATCAGCGGGCAACGGAATCTGCCCTTGTTCCTGATTAAAAACC
>JAGPDJ010000117.1:0-3752 GCA_018057635.1 Ferruginibacter sp.
AAAAACCTGTATGAACTTACTTTTAGCAACCTGGGCGGGCTTGTAATGCCAATCATTATTGAATGGACCTTTAAGGATGGAACCAAACAAACAGACAGGATATCTGCCTATGTATGGCGCAAAAATGAAAATAAAGTAACCAAAACATTCCTGAAAGACAAAGAAGTTGTTTCAATCAAATTAGATCCGATGCGTGAAACTGCTGATATCAATGAAAAAAATAACAGTTGGCCGAGTCTTTCAGAACCATCCAAATTTCAACTATTTAAATCCAGGGCAGGTTCTCCACGCGGTGGCGGCGGCAGTCAAATAAACCCAATGCAAAGGGAAATAAAATAACCTTTCTCAAAATAAACAATAGTTGATTTGCCGGGAAGGCACAAAGGCGTGAAGACATTATCATATGATAATGTCTTCACGCCTTCTCGGCAAATAATTATCTTTTCTATTGCTGGGAAGTCGTAAAGACGGGAATTATTGAAAATCATTTGAATACGTCTTTCCGTCATCCCGCCTTACCGGCAAATAATTGTCTTTCTCTTACAGGGAATACATAAAGACGATCAGTGTTGAATAATCAATTAATCTTTTAAAAACGACTTTCTGCCTTCCCGGCAAAACAGGCAATAATTTTTATACATTAACACGATTTATTAATCGTTTTGTTTAATTTTACCAGTCTGAATATTCAACCTGGTAAAACGATGCCATAGTTGTTTCAGTAATCCAATCCTCGCCAATATCGCTATCTCTTTAAAAGTGCATCATAAGTATGCAGGTTTTCTAGTGTAACCAATCCATCAATCCACGAAATAACGACACTTATTGTTTTACTCTACAAACCAATCTATTATGATTAATTCTACACTTACTACATCAAAGAGATTATTATTTAGATTTCTACCCCTATTTACATTTTTTGCTGTTATTTTCTCAAATAACGCCAATGCCCAGGCATTTTGTAATAATGAACTGGTATTATGGTCAGAAAATTTCGGAACCGGATTAACACCATCTTCAGACCCCAATATTACCAGTCTGAGTTACCAGGAAACGGGCATTTTAACCCAGGAAGGCACGTATCGTATTGTGAACGTAGCTGATCAGAATCCAAACTGGTTTAAAACACCGGACCATACTCCGGGAGATGTTGATGGAAAAATGATCGTGGCAAATGGTAAGGCCGGAGATATTTATGTTAAAGAAAATATCAGGCCCAATGGTTATCCTGCAGGTTTTTATTCAGTACATTTTTTTATAATGAATATTAATTATTCAGGAAACTGTGGCGCCAATCCTACATTACCGGTTGTGTCAATAATTGCTGAATACCAGGATGCAAATAATAACTGGATTGCATTAAACAATTCACCTGTAACATCAGCGCCTCTTCCAGAAACAACAGACCCAACATGGATTCAATTTGGTGGAATTTTTGCATTGCCTACAACAGGCAATTTTATAGTAACTAATATTCGTTTTACCATTAAGGATGTTTCAACCCCAGGATGGTGCGGCAATGATTTTGCCATAGATGATATCAAATTAGCCACCTGTTCAGATGGCGGTCCGTTGCCAGTTAGTTTCATAAACATTGCAGCTAAGAAAAAAGGTAGTGGCGTTAATATCAGTTGGTCAACTATTTATGAAGTGAATAACGACTTTTTTGAAGTGGAAAGAAGTAATGATGGGGGCCTAACCTGGATTACAGTTGTTAAAACGAGGGGAAGCGGAACCAGCAGCACCACAAAAAATTATACTGTTTATGATGCAAAACCGGCTGCAGGAACAAATTATTACAGGGTCAGGCAGGTAGATCTGGATGGCACTTCCAGGTACTCTACAACAGTTGCCTATAAACTTACTATTGTAGGTACAGATATCTCAGTACTGGCTAATCCGTTTAATGCGGGTATCAACATTGATATACTAAGCCACAGCAACCAGGTTCTTAACTGCAGGTTGTTTGACAACAGCGGTAAACTGGTTATCAATCAGCAATTAAATATTCCCCGTGGAAGTTCAAGAAAAATGATCGAAACCGGAAACCTCAGCAGGGGTATTTATATATTGCAGGTAACAGATCAAAACGGCCAGGTTATTTTCAATGAAAAACTGATCAAATAATAAATATTATTAATTTTTATATAATAAAACCGGCACTTGTAGCCGGTTTTATTATATCTGACATATTCATCAAAAAGCTTTGATTATTAGGAAAAGTTATCTAATTTTACAGTTCTGAATATCACGTGGCAGGATGCTACCCTGCCGGTACCATAAATTTCAATCCGTGCCAATATCTCTATCTCTTTAATAGTACATCAAAATCGTATGTATGATTACAGTGAAACTAATCCCCTGATCAGGGAAATAATTATGATTTTTGCTTAACAATACAAACCTCTGTCATGAACAATTTTACCTTTATTAAAACAAGGGCAATTTCATTTGGATTGCTTTTTGGAATCTCCGCTTTTTGTATTCTTTTACAAAATAAAGCACATGCTCAGGCATATTGCAACAATGAAACTGTTTACTTTTTTGAAAATTTTGGAACAGGCACAACTCCTGTTTCAAACGTAAATGTTACCAGTTTACTTACCTACCAGGCAACTGGCGAAATGGAAACAGAAGGTATTTACCGGGTTGCAGACAATACTTTTCAAAAAATAGAATGGCATACAGCCCCAGATTATACAGCATCTGATGTAAATGGCAGAATGCTTTTGGTAAATGCCGGGGCAATTGGTGCATTTTACCGGAAAATTGTAAACCTGCCAGGTGGATATTTGCCAGGGTTTTATGGTACCAGTTTATATTTTATGAATGTAAATACTCCAGGTACCTGTGAGCCAAACCCTGTTTTACCTGGGTTGACCATTAAAGTTGAATACCGCGATGCCGGTAGTAACTGGATAGAATTAATCAATTCGCCCATAGCTTCTGATATTATACCTCAAACTGCTACGCCAACCTGGGTTAAAATGGGCGGTGTATTCACTTTACCCTCAACAGGGGCTTTTGTGGTTACGGATATACGGATTTCTTTATCAAATTCAGTTTTTGGAAGTTGTGGAAATGACTTTGCCATTGATGACATTAAACTGGCCAGTTGCCCGGATGGTGCACCTATACCAGTTAAATTCCTGCATATTACAGCTCAGAAAAAAGGAAGTGGCGTAATGATAAACTGGGCAACTGCAACAGAAATAAACAATGCATATTTTGATGTTGAAAAAAGTACCGATGGCGGAAACAATTGGTTTGCCATCAACCGGACAAAAGGAAGTATAAACAGCAGCGTAGTTAAAAACTATGCAGCCTTTGATGCAAAACCTGCAATTGGGTCAAATCTTTACAGAATCAAACAGGTTGACCTGGATGGCGCTTCAAAATATTCAACTACAGTACAGTTCAAATTAGCCATTGAGAAAACTGATGTATCTGTATTGGCTAACCCCTTCACATCAAATATTACAGTAGATTTACTGAGTGAACGCAACCAGGTTCTCCATACCCGTTTGTTTGATAACACAGGAAAAATTGTCAACAGCCAAAGAATCAATGTTTCCAAAGGAAGTTCAAGGAAAACAATTGAAACAGCTCATTTAAGCAGGGGAATTTATATCCTGCAGGTTACAGATGAAAATGGCAGGGCTTTGTTAAGCGATAAACTAATCAAACAATAATTACTATATTTCTAATATTGGAAAGCCGGCTTTACATGCCGGCTTTTTTTGTAATGCATA
>JAGPDJ010000117.1:3852-7237 GCA_018057635.1 Ferruginibacter sp.
GGTTTATCATTACTGGCTGCTGTTGCTTGAGGTGCTTCTGGTATTACCAGGTTATTTCTTTCCCATTTTTCCGACCTTATAACCCTGCCGGATCCGGGCTCATAATATTTCCAATCTCCATGCTTAACACTGTAAGGCTCTGCTTTTACTATTTTATAATCAATGATCTCACCACTTCCGGTTCCGTAAACGGCAACCGTATCATAAGGTGCATCCGGGTTATATCCTTTCCAACTCTCTTCCCGTTCCAGGTCGCCTAAATAAGTAAAGTATTGTTGCAGGCCATCTTTTCCACCCAGTATAAAATGTTCAACTGCAATCAGGTCGCCATCCAGGTTATACCTGCGCCAATAACCATCCTTTACATTCTTTTTAAAAACACCTTCTTCTTCATAACCCGGGTTTCCCCTTAATTCATCAACCCTAATTACCCATTTTCCCTGTTTTTCTCCATTTTTGTTGATGGCGTTGATCGTATCTCCATTTGCATTTAATTTATATTCTTTGTACTGCGCAAAACTACTGCCTGCCAGTAACAATTGCAGGATCAGAAACAATGCCAATTGGCCCGAGATTATTTTCTTCATATATAAAACGGATTTTACCGGCTGGTTAATAAACTAATTTTTTATACCAGAAATTCTATTCAAATTTACATCTTTACTTATTTCTATAAATGTTAATTATAAACAACATTGAAGGACTATAAAAAATACTACGAGATCAATGCATCTCCCGAAGATGTATACAATGCGCTTACAAATGAGGCAACCATTCAATTATGGAGCGGAGAAGAAGCTGTAATGCCACTAATACCAGGAGCTGAATTTTCCCTTTGGGATGGCAGTATTACCGGAATTAATATTGAATTTATTCCCGGTAAAAAAATTGTGCAGGAATGGTTCTTTGGTGAACAGGAAGCATCTTCAATTGTTACGATCATTTTGCACCCTTCAAAAAAAGGTACGTCTGCAGAATTAAGGCATATCAATATACCGGATGAAGATTTTGACAATATTACAAACGGCTGGGACAATAATTATTTTGGTTCCATCTCCAGTTTTTATGATGAATAATAAACGCCCATTACCCATTTTCTTTAATGCCCATCAACAAATATTTATACAGATCACTTGCATTGCCCGGTACAATTTCCCTTGTGCTGAAAAATATTCATGTGCAGAAAAAATTTCTTGCACAATATATTGATCCGATCCTGAAAAATACACTTGCAGCCAATGACGGAAGTATAGATGACCATGACATCAGGAAGATAAACACTTATTATGGCCTTGCAGTTCCGGCAATATTGGGGGAAGCATTTTGCATATTAAGGGGAACAAACATGACTGCCAGGGAAAGACTGGCCAGTACTGCACAAGGAGCCATGACCGGACTGTTTGATGATTTTTTCGATAAAGATTACTTATCTGATAATGCGGTTGAAAATATTATTCACCAACAAAGCAATTCCGGGAATAAAAAGGCCAACCAGGTTTTATTTGATATTTTTTATAAGATGGCCCTCGATAATGTGCCAGATAAAAAATTGCTGGTGGATGCATTACTGGATGTTTACCGGGCACAGGTTTCCAGTAAATTACAACTGAACCATGCAATCCCTTACGAAGAACTGCTTAACATCACCATGCACAAAGGTGGAAGTTCAGTATTGTTTTACAGAACTGCGTTTTTCCCGGAAGTGAGTGGCAAAGAAAAAAATCTGATCAACAACCTGGGTGCCATGATGCAATTGGGAAATGATATTTTTGATGTTTACAAAGACAGGGAAAGCGGCATCAACACCCTGGTAACATTAAACAGCCATATAGATGAAATACGCACACTATTAAAAACCCGGTTGCGTGAATATTATTCAGCTGCTCATGAACTTGGTTACCCGGAAAAGAACACAAGAACGTTTTTAAATTTACTGTCCATCGCGATATTCAGCCGTTGCTTTGTGTGCCTCGACCAGCTTGAAAGCAATGAAAAACTGACTGGTAACCAATTTACAGTTTCAGCTTATTCCAGGAAACAGCTTATTTGCGATATGGATAAAAAAATAAACATGCTGCGCTCTGCAAAAAAGCATATCTGCGAGATGCCCTGAAAAAAAATCCCTTTTCATTAAATTGAAAAGGGATTGGGATATTTTTTTATAAATATTATTTTATCTCCAGCTTCAACAAGCTTTTATCATCAATAAAACCTTCCAGTTCATCACCAACAACACATTCGCCTACACCGGCCGGTGTTCCGGTAAATATCAGGTCGCCGATATTCAGGGAGAAATAATTTGATACGTGAGATATGATATTGTCAAATGAAAAAATCATACTTCCCGAATTTCCCTTTTGTACCTGCTCTGCATTCTTATTCAGTGAAAAATTTACTGTCTTTGGATTAAAGCCCGGAGTAATATCAATGAATTTTCCAACTGCAGCAGAATTATCAAATGCTTTTGCCTTTTCCCAGGGTAATCCTTTTTTCCTGCATTCATCCTGTATATCCCTGGCTGTAAAATCAATGCCAACTGTTATGCCATTGTAATAATTGGACGCATGGCGTTCCTGTACATATTTTCCGTTTTTACAAACACGCAAAACAAGTTCACATTCATAATGAAGTTCATTGGTAAATTCAGGGTAATAAAAAGGTGTGTGCGATTGTAAAAGTGCACTCTTGGGTTTCATAAACACTACGGGTTCATCCGGTATTTCGTTACCAAGTTCCTTGGCGTGATCAGCATAATTTCTTCCAATACATATAATCTTCATGGCAACGCAGGTTTTTTAATTGGGTTTGGTTTAGAAAGCGAAAATAAACAAAAACACATTAAAAAAACAATATACATTTTATTTATTATACGGGCAGGTAACTCAGGTTATTCACATTACTCATGGTTCTTTCTAATCCAATAACAGCAAAGCTTTCAATAATTTCAACTGATTTCTCAATCTTAAACTTTACAACAGGTATCTCCTCTTTGAGCCATTTACTTAAAACAAAATCTGCCTGCATTCCTTTTGGAAAACTGTTTCCTATCCCAAACCTGAGTTTTGGATAGGCATCTGTTCCCAGAATAAATTGAATATCTTTCAATCCGTTATGCCCGGCATGACTCCCGGCAGCCCTCAAACGAAGTTTATCCAAAGGTAAGGCAAGGTCATCTACAATGGTCAATGTATGTTCCAGTGCAATTTTTTCTTTATCCATCCAATATTTAAAAGCTCTTCCGCTTAGGTTCATATAGGTTGTTGGACAAATACAGGTAAAATTTTTCCCTTTCCACTTCAATTCAGCCATATAAGCCAGCCTGTCTGTTTTAAATATTCCTCCGTGTTTTAGTACAAAAGCATTAACCACATCAAAGCCGATATTA
>JAGPDJ010000118.1:0-3714 GCA_018057635.1 Ferruginibacter sp.
GCTATGATAACTGATACCTTTTTTTCAGTGAATAAAGGATCAGTCAGTTCATTGAATTCTAATACCTGGTCTTCAAAAAGCATTTTTTATTTATACTGATGGTTTACATTATTTTTGCCGGACAAAATCAGCTCACAATTTATAAATATAGCAATAAATGAAACCAACATTATTAATTTTAGCTGCAGGAATGGCAAGCAGGTATGGAAGTATGAAACAAACAGAAGGTTTTGGCCCATCCGGCGAAACCATCATGGATTACTCAATTTATGATGCCATTCGTGCCGGTTTTGGAAAAGTAGTATTTATAATAAGGAAAGATTTTGCAACAAACTTTAAGGCGAATTTCGATAAAAAATTAATTGGTAAAATTGATATTGAATACGTTTACCAGGAAATGGATTCGTATGTGAATAAAGAAGATATACCCGAAGGCAGGACAAAACCATGGGGAACCGGCCATGCTGTACTTTGTGCATCAGATGTGGTTAAAGAACCTTTTGCAGTGATCAATGCAGATGATTATTACGGCGCAGATGCTTTTAAAAAGGCAGCTGAATTTTTAAATACAACCTGTTCGCCTGATTGTTTTGCTATCATAGGCTACCAGCTCAATAAAACCCTCAGTGAACATGGTACTGTAAGCAGGGGAGTTTGTGATGTTGATGATAACAATAACCTGGTATCTATAAATGAACGTACCAAGATATATGCAGAAAACAACCAGGTTATTTATGAAGAAAATGAAGAAAAACACCCGGTTCCCGGCAATTCAAGCGTTTCAATGAATTTTTGGTGTTTTCACCCTTCCGTATTTCAACAGGCAGGAAATCTTTTCAAGGAATTTGTTCCTAATAACCGCGATAATATTAAAGCTGAATTTTTTATTCCGATCATTGCAGATGAGTTCATTAAATCAGGAGGTAATACCATAAAAGTAATTCCAACTTCTTCTCAGTGGTTTGGTGTTACTTATAAGGAAGATGCTGTTGCTGTTAAAAGCAGTATTGATAAACTGATTGCAGATAAAGTTTATCCTGTTTCATTGTGGTAATAATGCGGTCTCTCATTTATAGATTTTGATGGTAAAGAAAAAGGATTTAAAGCTCTTCAATTTTCTTTATATACATAATAAATTCTTTATGAAGATCGGGTTTGTTTTTCATACTCACAGTAATGCTTACTTTTTCAAGTTTGCAACTCTTATCGATGTATAAACTGTTCCCGTAAAATTTGCCGTAAGAACTGCTGAAAGAAAGATGGGAACTGTCTAATGGCAGGTATTTACCGTTCGATAAAAGCCCGTCTATATTAATGTAATTGTATGTGCCTTTTTTAAGGCTGTCTGTGTACAGGTTTACAAATATGTTATCTATTTTTTGTGCTTTAGAAAAAGAAAAGGCGAATAGCAGCATCACGAAAAATGAAGATTTCACAGTATTCATCCTGTAAAGATGTATTTATAATTTGTAATAGTAAGTTAAAGCGTTCTTAAAAGAAGAATCCCTGCCGGGTTTATTTTCCGGCAGGGATTGGGTTATATTATTTTGCGTTCTTAACATACTTGTCCATCCATTCATTCATTTCCCAGAGCATGTGCAGTATATTCTCTTTTGCAGCATAACCATGCGATTCAAATGGCAACTGAACATACCGTACTGTACCGCCATGTCCTTTGATGGCATTGTAAAGTCTTTCACTTTGTATTGGGAAAGTGCCCGGGTTATTGTCTGCTTCACCATGTATAAGTAATAAAGGTGTTTTTATTTTATCGGCATTGCTGAAAGGGCTCATGTTGAAATATACTTCAGGTGCCTGCCAGTAAGTGCGTTCTTCGTTCTGAAAACCAAAGGGTGTAAGTGTGCGGTTATAAGCTCCGCTGCGGGCTATACCGGCTTTGAATAATTTGCAGTGTGCCATCAGGTTTGCAGTCATAAATGCACCATAACTATGGCCACCAACTGCAATACGGTTCCTGTCGCCAACTCCCATTTCTGCAATTTTGTTTACGGCTGCTTCTGCATTCCAAACCAGTTGCTCAATGAAATTATCATTGGGTTGTTTGTCACCTTCCCCAACAATTGGAAATTCTGTATTATCCATCACCGCATAACCCTGTGTAACCCAAAATAACGGTGAACCATAACCTACCCGGGTAAATGTATTGGAACTTCCCCTGATCTGGGCAGCATCTGAAGCGCTTTTAAACTCACGCGGGTATGCCCACATGAAAACCGGTAAAGGCCCGTCTTTTTGAGCATCATATCCCTTAGGCAGATACAGGTCTGCAGCCAGGTCAACGCCATCTTTGCGCTTGTAAGTGATCTTTTGTTTTGTAACACCCCTTAAAGCTGGTTGCGGATCAGGGAAGTTTGTGATGGCTTTGGTGGAATTATTTACGAGGTCGCGTATATGATAATTAGGTGTTTCTGTTTGGCTTTGCCTGCTGGTGATTACCTGGAGTTTGTCAAAATCTACTATGGAAACTACACTTTCATAATAAGGACTTTCACAACGCCAGAGTATTTTTTTTTCTTTTGTATTTATATCAAAGCTTGATAAAAACGGCAGATCGCCTTTTGGAGAAGAGCCTGCGCCACGCATCAGCATTTGAGTTCCGTTTACCAGCCTGATACTGTTTCGGTCGTATTTATTTTTATCGGTAACCGGCGTTCCGGGATCATTGTATGCATCATCAGTACTGCGGTCGATGATCACTTCCTGAGAACCGGTTAATGGATTCAGTTTACTTGTTTTGGTACGGTGTTTTGCCTGGCTGTATTCGGTAACCAGGAATATTTCTTCATTGATGTCTGATATACTACGCATACGCATCAACGTTTTAACTAACTGTTTTGGTTGGCCGCTGAATGGGGAGGAAAGGCTATATGCCGCATCATGGAATTCAACATTCTTTTTTATCAGGCCGCTGTCTAATGGTTCTATCCATGTTAATGTTGCCGGTTGGTTATTCAGCCACTGATGACCCCGGGGTGCATTCAGCACATTGTCAAATCCACTGGGAGCAAGTTCTGAACTTGGGATTTTGGCTATTTCTTTTATCAGCTTACCTGTTAAATCAGTAATATATATGGTTGAATTAAAACCACCCGCAGGAACAAGGTAAGAGAAAGGTTTATCTATCCTTTCGGTAAGTAAATATTTGTTGTCTGGTGAAATTTCAATATTAATATAAATTGCCGGGTTGCCTATTTTGGTTTCTACTCCATTCATGTTCTTTACCAATTGCGATGTGGCATAAAATTCATACTGAGCTTCATCATTAGCTGATTTTATCAGGTCCTGGTAGGTACGGCTGGCAGCAACTTTACCCAGGTTTTGCTGAACTACCGGCCCTTTGGGTGCAAGTGGTTTTATAGGTGCCATTGTATAGGGCTTCACAATACTTTTATATAAAATGGTATTATTATCTAACCAGTCGAATGAATTGCCATTAACAAGGTTTAAGGGCATTTTATTTATTTTAAGCGCTTTTTTGTCTTTTACATTAAATACATAAAGGTCAATAGCATGTTCAGCTGTATTTGTAAATGCAATTTTATCCTGGTCGGGACTCCATTGTATATTTCCCGCTTTTATTTCTTTTGGCAATCCTGCAATAATGTATTCTGCACCAGTTTTTATATTTTTTAAAAAGAGGTTGCTCATAAATGCAGATCTGCTTAATCCAAAATTATTCGGGTTAATGCGCAA
>JAGPDJ010000118.1:3814-7220 GCA_018057635.1 Ferruginibacter sp.
ATATTCATAAGCCTTGTTATGTTCAAGGCTCACCGGTAAATAATTTTTATTAAACCCCTTCGACTCCATCATAAGTTTTCCATCTTCATCCAGTAAAATTCCCATACCACCAATGGCAATGATCCTGCTGGTACCGGATTTTTGCATTTGTGTTACTATATGTTTCATGCCAAGCGACCTTGTTTGATCATTTCCGTCAACAGCACCACCCAATGTGGAGCATACAGCATCACTGCCCTTAATTGCATCTAAAACCTGTTTGTCATCAAACAAAGCTCCCTGGATCAAATTTAAATTGTTGTCATCATTAAATCCGGATGTAAATACGTTCCTGCCAAAAGCTCTTACTGTATATCCTTTGAACAATGCCTGTTTTACCAGTTCTTTTCCAACCATACCTGTTGCACCGAAAATTGTAATGATCATATGGGGATGTTTATTGGTTTATTAGTTTAAAAGGTTTAAGTAGTTTAAAGGTTTAGATAGTTTAGATAGTTTAGATAGTTTAGAAGGTTTAGAAGGTTTAGATGGATTAGATGGATTAGATGGATTTGTGAGATTTGAAAGTTAATGTTTTATTAGTTAATTGAAGATATTATTAAAGTAAAATACCCCATCATAAATCATAAATCAAACATCATATATGATACATCAATCAACATGAATTCCCAATGTTGGATTTACACCTGTAATTTTTAATGAAAATACTAAAATATATGAATAATGAGTTGCAGTATTTTTTCTGGTTATTGGCTTCATTTGGCATTTATTAGTGAATTGTGATTTATGCCTGGTAAACTGTAAAAAGATAATGATACTTTTGTTTTATATGTGTTGAATTTATTAAATGAAAATTATCCATGAAAGCGGTCAGGAAGATATTATTGGTTGATAATTATGATTCATTTTCATACAACCTTGTACACCTTGTAGAAAAAATTACACATTCAAAAGTAACTGTATATTGTAATGATAAAATTGATCTCGATCAGGTAAGCGTTTATGATAAGATCATTTTGTCGCCTGGCCCGGGTATACCATCTGAAGCCGGACTGTTAATTCCGTTAATAAAAACTTATGCATCTTCAAAATCTATCTTGGGTGTTTGCCTTGGGCACCAGGCTATTGCTGAAGCTTTTGGAGCCAGGCTGATAAATCTTAAAACGGTTTTCCATGGAGTTGGTACTCCTATAAGGATATTAGATAGAAAAGATCCTTTATACGCTGGCCTGGATGAAAATTTTATAGTAGGAAGATATCATAGCTGGATCGTTTCTGAAGATGGATTGCCGCCAACATTAGTAATTAAATCGGTTGATGAGCAAAATAACATCATGGGTTTGAAACATTCACAATATGATGTTCAGGGTGTTCAATTCCACCCGGAAAGCATATTAACACCTTGCGGCGAAATGATCTTAAGAAACTGGCTGAACTATTAAATTTATTTAGGCATAGTCATGATTTATTTCATATAGCAGCAGTTATAGTTATAAATCTGTAAACTATCCTTAATATGGCAGCCTTATTGAAACAATCTATATCTTTATTGCATCGTATTAAAAAATAAAAATATAAGTCCGGTGAAATTAATATCGGTCTTTGAGTACTATTATTAACAAGGCTGCATTTTCTTAATATGCAGTAAGAAAAGTATTAAAATAAGGGATATGAATATTAAAGTATGTGGGATTACCTCTATGAAGCAATTGCAGCAATTAGATGGCCTTGAAGTGGATTTTGCAGGATTAAATTTTTACAAAAATTCAGTAAATTATGTAGTTGACCGGATCTCAAAAAGCGAATTATTGAATGCAGACCTGGATATAAAAAAGGTGGGCATTTTCGTAAATGCAGATTTTGATGAGATCATGCAGGTAGTAGAAGATTATAGCCTGGATATTGTTCAGCTTCATGGTGATGAAACGCCTCATTTGTGTGAGCAGGTGTCAAATGAAGTTGAAACGATCAAAACTTTCAGGATAGATCATAAAAGTGAAACATTGATAGATTATATCCTTAAGGATTATGATGAGGTATGCGATTATTACCTGTTTGATACTGATGCCAAACCTGCTGTTGGCGATAATTTAAAACTAAATAACTGGAAACAGATAGCTGAAAGTAAAATTGAAAAGCCTTTCTTTTTAAGTGGCGGAATTGGGCCGGGTGATGCTAAAATGGTCAAAAAATTCAAACATCCTGACTATTATGGTGTTGATATTAATGGTCTTTTCGATAAAGAACCTGGAATAAAAGATATGGCATTGATCCTGCAGTTTATTCATGGCCTCAAGTAAATGACAGAATATGTGAAACATGAAAGGTTGTTAATTATTCTGAAAGTTGTAAAAATGCTGCATAAAGAATTTTAAATTGCATCTTGAAAATTGAAATTTTATTCATGAAAAAATATTTGCTCATTATTTTCCTGTTACCGGTCTCCCTTTTTGGTCAGAAACCAAAAGTTCCTGCAAAAAAATCCGACGTTGTTGTTAAAAAGGAGGCAGCCGATAAAAAGGAAGCAAAACCTGTTGATGGTTTCCAGGTTAACGGAAATGTAACCGGTTATCCCGATGGAACACCAGTTTCTTTACACAATGGAAATACCGGTGCTTTGGAATTTACCGGCCAGGTAAATAGTAATACATTCACTCTTTCCGGCAAACTTGACAATCCTGATATTAAAGTACTTGTTATTAATAATAAACAACCATACAAAGTTATTTTCCTGGATAACAGTATTGTAAAAATTACCGCACATGCAGATTCACTGGATAAAGCTATTGTGCAAGGTTCATCATCTCACAATGAATTTGAAATACTTGAAAAAACATTAGCTCCTTTTGCTTCTTTGTTCCAGCAAGGTGCAAATGCAGATCAAACTGCCAGGAATGCAGCATCTAAAAGCCTGTTGGAATTTATAAATAAATTCCCCGGTTCTTATGTAACGCCATTAGCAATATTCAGGAATTACCAGGTAAACACTGATATAGACCAGATGGAGAATTTGTTTGATAAACTAGCTGCTCCTGTCAAGTCAACCCCAATTGGACTATTTATCACTCAGCAAATAACAGAAGCTAAAACAATGCCGGCTATCGGCAGGCCAATGCCTGAATTTGAACATCCAGATTCTACCGGAAAAATGGTAAGCCTTAGTTCTTTCAGGGGTAAATATGTGTTGATAGATTTTTGGGCAAGCTGGTGTGGTCCCTGCAGGAGGGAAAATCCAAGCCTGGTTGCCACTTATAATAAATACAAAGATAAAAATTATACAGTGTTGGGAATTTCTCTCGACAGGGCAAGACAGCCATGGATAGATGCAATTAAAACAGATGGATTAAACTGGACTCAACTGAGCGACCTGAAAGGCAATGCCAATGATTTGGGGGTGAGGTTTAAG
>JAGPDJ010000119.1 GCA_018057635.1 Ferruginibacter sp.
ACAATTCATTACTACCATTGAAAAAATATAAGTTAACAAGTGTCTCAACCGGGTATTTTATATATTTGATTTACAAGAGCAATTAAGCCAAAGATTCATTAAAAAGTTCATCTGATTATTTTTCAAAAAGCCACCAGGATGAGCGTTTCTTTTTTTCTGTGCTAAGTCCGAATTTTTTGATGGCATTGTGCTTCAGGTGTTCAACCGCTTCTTCAATTGAATCTGTAAACAAACAGAGCTGAAGATCAGCAGCTGAAATAGTTCCACGAGATTTCATTTTTTCTATATGCTCAATCATATCCTTGTGGTATTGTTTATCAAAAACAATGATGGGGAATTCTAAAAGCATTTTCGTTTGGATGAGTGTAAGTGCTTCAAAGTATTCATCCAGTGTTCCAAAACCGCCCGGCATCACAACAAAAGCATAAGAATATTTGATCAGCAAAGTTTTTCTAACAAAAAAATACCTGATGTTTACCCATCTGTCGAGGTACGGATTTGGATGCTGTTCATGTGGCAAAACAATATTACACCCAACACTTCTGCCTCCAACTTCTTTTGCACCGCGGTTTGCAGCTTCCATTACACCCGGGCCGCCACCGGTCATAATGGTAAATCCCAGTTTTGCAATTTCTGCAGATAGTTTACGTGTCTGTATGTATGTTTCATCATTTTCACCAAACCTGGCTGAACCAAAAACAGTAACACAGGGACCGGCAAAATGCAATGTTCTGAAACCTTTGATGAACTCAATCAAAACTTTCACTGAAAATTTCAATTCATTCCACCTGCTTTGCGGTCCTTCCAGGAATTTTATCTCCGATTTTGTCATGATTGTTTTTCCCTATTATTAGTAAAAAATGCCTGGCATATATATTTAACCAGGTTAAAAACATTTGCTGAAAATACAAAAGAAATAAATACCGGATCTACAGGACGTATACCGGATTACATTTTATAACTAAAAACAAAGCAGAATATATATCAACCAAAAGATGGTAATAATTTAATTTCATTTCTGTATAAAATGATCTTCTTGTCATTTTCCAGCTGTTTCAATAATCTTGATATTACAACACGGGAAGTTGCCAGTTCATCTGCAATTACGTAATGAGAAGTTTTTATAACAGAAGACCCTGCCATGCGTTGTTTTTCTTTCAGATAGGCGATTAGTCTTTCATCCAGTTTATGAAAGGCGATGCTTTCTATAGACTTTAATAATTCTATGAATCGCTCATTAAAACTACGCATGATGTAGTTTTTCCAGCTTGGGTATTTGCAAAGCCATTCATCCAGTTTAATATGCGGGATAGCAATCAGTTCTACATTGTCTTCGGCTATGGCCTTTACTTCACTTTTCTTGGCTTCCACACAACAACTGTAAGCCATGGAACAACTTTCATTGCTTGATAAATAATAAAGCAATATTTCATTTCCATTTTCATCTAAGCGGTATACTTTTACAGTTCCTTTGATGATGATGGGCATCATGCGGATGTACTTACCGTAATCCATGATCAGGTCGCCTTCTTTATAACTTTGCCAGGTACCAAATTGTTGAATTTCCTGAATGAGATTGGGTTCAAATATGTACTGCAGCCCTTCTAAACTTGCCATATGATTAAAAATGAAAATTCAATACAAAATTATATTGCATCAAATTTACTTTATTTATGATATACCTGTTATTGTTATAAGTTTCGCCATTATTTACTTTTCCGGCTATCAGCAATTGTGCTTCCAGCCCTTTTAAAGTTTTGGCGAAGGTATACCTTATATCTGCATTTACCTGTGTATATGAAGGAAGGCCATATTTATTGAGTGAATAATTTTTAACATCCGGGAGTTTATAGTATCCTGCAGCCAGGGATGTTTTCAACCTTGCCTTTAGGAAATTGTAATTCATTTTTCCAACAATGGCATGTACATCACCTAACCCATCATTCCTTTCCCGGGGAAGAAAAGTAAAAAACGGTTCCCTGCCCCATTCCCGTGGAATGAGGTACCTGCCATGGGCGGTGATCCTGTTATAATTCACACTTGTTTCCCAACGCTTGTTTTTCCAACCTGCTTTTGCTCCAATTGATAAAGAACGGCTGCCTTTTTGATAATATGATTTTAGCTGGTCTTTGTTACCGCCATCATTTATGGCATCCTGTTTTATGAGCTGGGCTGAAGCAAAAAGCACTGATTTATTATTTTGTGTTGCACTATAATCCAGTTGAATCATTGCTGTGTTAAAAACATTTTCCGTAAAAAAGTCCCAAACCTGCAGCTTAAACTTTTCTGTTAATGCTGTTGTAATTCCAATTAAAGCAACTCCTTTACTTTTTATATTATCATTGTAACCCGATTTAGATCCGTCAGGATTTAAGCCCGTTGGGTATATACCAATAGATTTTCCCGTACTATACCATTTTACTGTGCCTCTTGGAGAAAAAGCATATAAAAAACCCCCTTCTATTTTTGTATGCTTAATCTCATTAAATTCAAACATAGCACCTTCTACACCTGTTGGCCGCATACGTCCATCCTGTAAATTGATGAAGGGTGTATTGATCAACTGGCGGCCAAATGTGATACTAGATTTTCTGAAATTATATTTCAGGTATAATTCCTCCAGCCTGTCGAGGTCTTTTTTATTTGTTGGATTTTCCACATCAAAAAGTGCAATTTCATACCTGTTAAACTGCCCCGTAGAAGTATCCGGTTTGGTAAAGTCTGATGACTGAATATTGAAAATATAAAAACCACTTACTGCCAGTTGAAAACCATAGAATTTTGCTGTTTCAAAACGTAATCCGCCTCCAACAGCATTGGCATAGTAATCTGTTAAGGCATCCTGGTTATCTGTTGCCATGAAAAAATACCGCAAATGGCCGTGAAAAGTACCCGATTTGAATGCGTGTAATAAGGAAGTTGAATCTGAATCAATCGTTTTTTTCCCTTTATACATTTCGGGTTTGTCTGTTAACTCCTGGTGCTGTGCATAAACATTATTATTAAAAACCAAACCCAATATCATTATTCCTAAAATCCTGTTCATTGTTACTGATTCCCCCTTTTATTTTACATCAATATTTTTAAAAGCCTGATTTAATATAACTCCAGCCTGCTTCCTGTTTTTCAACGATCTCAATGATACCAGCTTTTACAAAACCGGCTTCCTGTATAATAGTAGCTCTGTCAACATTGCGCTCTTTGATTGAAAATTCACATGCTACAAATTGAATATCCCTTTTTTGCAGTTCCCGGATCTTAGGAAGTACAGTAGTTTTTGAATTGATGAGCATGTTAAGCCCAGGCCCGTGACATACAACTTCTATTTTGGTATCTGGAGCAACTGATGTAATGTTATTAAGCTGTTTCATCAGCGCTTTGTGAGCCAGTGTATCATCCGTAGAAAGTTGAAATACGATTTTATGCATTATAGCTTCTTTTTGTGCTAAATCATTTCCCATCTGGGCAAATGAAGTACTTAAATTCATTACGAACAATAATGCAAAAAGTGATTTTTTCATAATTCTATTTTTATTTATAATTAAACATGATATAAATTTCAATAACGCTAATTTTATTCAGATTACCGGAACTGGTAATCTACCCCGGAAACCTGGGTAAGCAGGTTTTGGGGAGCGTCCAGGATCTTTGCTGCCAAAGGCGGTGTGGGTGTAACCGGAGAATTGGCTTTAAGGTAATCTGTGAGTACTGAATGTAATGTATACTCCGTATTACTGGGATTAGTAACTCCTTTCATACGGCAAAGCATATCCGTAGGATCACCATCCCTTTCACAGGCGCATATTTTATAAAATTTATCCATATCAACCGGCTTGCCGCCAATGATCATTTCTTTAACCCGCTTTCCCTTTTTGTCAAAGGCATTGAATTTCACTTCCATCCCTTTAAACTTGATTACCCAGCCGCCAAACCGTTCTGATGCATTTTCGGCAAATACATTGTTCAGTTCCTTTTCTATCCACTCTTTCATTTGCCTGCCGGTTACTTCCCCTGTTTTTACGGTGCTGTCTACCGGGAGCATATCATAAATAAATCCTTCTGTTATTGGAATATTACCAGTATGGTCGGGTGTTGTGCGGGGCGGACAAAAACGGAATCCATTTGACAAAACGATATCAACATCTTTCACCTGCCAGTACAATGCATTTAATATCATTGTATCTATCGGGTTTTCAACAACAAAATACCGGTATAGCGGTATGGTGCTGTACCCTATTACCTTATTAATAGATTTTTCAAAAGGCTTTTCATTGCCTTTTATCAGTGCATCAACTTCCGGATCCGCTTTGTACTTTAAAGATGCTATTTCCACGAGTTCATATTCATCTTTAACTACTTTGCCACCCTGGATAGTTAAATTAAGTTGGCCTACAAATGACCCAAACGCTCCGGGTTCCACTACTTTGGCATATTTGCATACAATTGGCTTTCTAACTCTTTCGTGTGTATCGCCTCCAAGGATATAATCAACGCCTTCACATTGCGGCAGGTTGGACAGGTGCAATTGCTGGGATAAACCAAGGTGGGCTATGATCATTACATAAGCACATTGTTCCTGGTTTCTTAATACATCAATATAATGTGCCAGGTTTTCCTCAGGCATTGTATAAATGATCCCCCTGCTGTAATTTGGTGACTGGCGCACCGGAACTAACGGATCAGTATAACCGATAAATCCGATCTTAACGCCTTTCACATTCCATATATGATAAGGCTGAAAGATAAGTTCTCCTTTTTTGCCATCACCCAGGTCGTGGTACATATTGGCACAAATCTTTGGTGCATTCAGTGAACCCAACAAGGTTTGCATGGCTTTTTTATAATAGATCACTTCCCAATTACCGGGCAGATAAAGATCGTAACCCAGTTTATTTAAAATGGGAACAAGTGCTTTTCCGGTTGTTTTTACTGACAGTTCGCTGCCCTGGAACATATCTCCGGTATCTATTATGAATGTATCCGGATTTTTAATTCTTGCTCTTTTAAAATAAGTTGCCAGTTGTGGATACCCACCAGCTTTTCGAAAAACAGACTTGTTATTTTCCCAGAAAAGTTCATCATGCGGATGTAACTGGCAATGTACATCGGTTGTTTGCAGGATGGAGATGGTAAATGGTTTATCATCCACGGGATTATCATCAACACTGCCGGTAATTTTTTCTGCAGCAGATACCAGCGGAGTTGTAGCAACCAATGCCGCACCTGCACCCAGGGTACCAATCTTTCTTAAAAAATCTCTGCGGTTGTTTTCCATTATTGTGGATTTTTACTTGTTATTTTTAACAACTGCTTTTGCTGTTGTTTCCAGTTTCTTTAATTCGTCTGCTATGGGTTTATAAGGACCGTATTTATGTTGCTTTTCTGAAAACTTATCTGTATAAGGTCCAAAAGGATGGTCAACCGGTTTCTTTGCTTTGTCGGGCCAGTCTTTTGGAACATTGATATGCGGCCTCGACTGAGAATTAACAAAAGCTGCCACATCCCAGGCTTCTTCATCTGTTAACTGGGGATTCTCATAATTTACTCCCTGAGGCATATTATTCTTCACATATTTTGCAAAATTGCTTAACCGGAACAGACCGGCACCGTCATTATAACTGTTCTTCCCCCATAAAGCAGGAAATGTATATTCTGTTTGATCTGTATTCAATAAGCCTTCGCCATTTTCCTGGTGGCAACTTTTGCATTTAGACATGTAAACTATCTTCCCTTGTTCGGGGTCTGCAGCCCTGGATAAATAATCCAAATCCTTAAAACCTGACCCTTCCGCCTTTTTCCCCTTATCAACATTGGTTCCCAGGAAATTGATATAAGCAACAATTGCCTGCATTTCTTTTCCCGCAGTATCAATGGCCTTCCCATTTAAGCTCCTTTCAAAGCAATCATTCACGCGTTTGTAAATATTCTCTACTGCGCCGCTCCTAGCCCTGAATTTTGGATAAAGTGATGCAACAGAACCATAATTGTTTCCCCATACTTTGGTTCCGGCATCCAGGTGGCAGTTCTGGCAATTCAATCCATTGCTGATCTTTGCTACTGTACCATTGGGGCCAAAATACTTTGATGTATGTGCAATCAATTCCTTTCCATATTCAACAACAGCCTTTTTATTTGCATCTGCTATTCCTGCTGGGTCTGGCGCAATCCAATAAACTGTTGCATCTTTTTTCACTTCAGCAACCGGGCTTGCAACACTGCTTTTTTCCACTTTTGGAGAAGCAGGATTATTACCAAAATATAAAGTAACGGGAATGGCTACCAGCCCGAGTACCAATATAAAAATAACAAGCATCAGCTTATTGATAACAGAAACAAGCCCCTGAGATGTTTTATCTTCAACCTGTTCGTTATTCATGATAAATTATTTATTAATTAATGTGGCAGTTTATCTTTGAAATACCCGTATAAAAATGTTCCAACATTTGCAAAAAAGAAAACGATGATCATGGCAAAAAAACCATAGCCGATGTTTACGACCATTGGCCCGGGACAAGCTCCACTTAATGCCCAACCCAGTCCGAAGATGGTACCACCAACCATGTAACGAGTAAAGGATTTTTCCTTGGGATGAAATAATATCGGGTTACCGTGGAAGTCGCGTATTTTATATTTTTTGATTAAAGCTACTCCAATAACACCCAATATTACTGCAGTTCCGATAATGCCATACATATGAAATGCCTGGAAGCGGAACATTTCCTGTATCCTGAACCAGGAGATGGCTTCAGATTTAGCCATAACAATTCCGAAAACAATACCCAGTATAAGGAATTTTATAAGTTTCATTATTTAGAATATTAAAGGGAGTATAAAAAATGTCATGACCAATCCACCAATAAAAAAGCCTATAACGGCAACCAATGATGGCAGTTGAAGGTTAGACAAACCACTGATAGCATGCCCGGAAGTGCATCCGCCTGCGTAACGTGAACCAAAGCCAACCAGGATTCCCCCGGTAGCAAGTATGGCAAAGCCTTTTAATGTAAACACTGCTTCCCAACTGAAAAGTTCTGTTGGTTGTAATGAGGTTGGAGCTGAAAAACCAAGTTTTCTGAGGTCTTCAATGGTTGATGCTGAAATCTGAACAGCTGGATCTGCAGGTGACATAAACTGGTATGCAATAAAACCACCAATGATTGCACCAACCAGGAATACCAGGTTCCATATTTGTGTCTTCCA
>JAGPDJ010000120.1 GCA_018057635.1 Ferruginibacter sp.
AGATAGAGGAGCATTACTAATGCAACACCAGATTTTAATATCGTTTTCATATACCTGGTTTTATAGTTTTACTAATTACATTTCTACCATAAAGGTACATGTGCATTAAAACGCAGGAATATGATGGCAATATCATTACTGTTATGATATTAATCATACAATAAATTATGCAACTGCAAATACAAGTGAAATATGATTAAATAGAAGTAATCCGGTTAACAGTGAAACTTTCTAAACAATTAATCACGTTATATTAATTTAATACCTTATATTACGCAAAACATTTATAGTATGAAATTAATTTCACTTCTTGTATTGGCTTTGGTTGTCAATTTTACCGGTTATTCTCAAAACTATAATTCTGACAGTGCACTCACTGTGCTGAAAAAACAAAAAGATAGTACACTACGTGCTTTGATACACAATGACTCTGTAAAAACTGAAAAAGAATTTGCCGAGAGAGAAAGATGGGAGAAATTAAAAAACATCGTTCAGTATCCCTATTTCAAGGGTAATGAAATGGCAGGAGTTATGCCAGTTACAGATTTGACTGAAGTTCCTGACCCAAAAATGGAATACAAATTACTATTTGAATTAACAGGCCATAACCCTGATTCACTATCAAAGGAAGTTAATTTTGGGTTGGTGGAAGTAACAAGAATCGTAAACCTGCATATAGCATCCGGCATTCCCCTAAAAAACATTACACCGGTTATTGTAATACATGCTGCAGCGTTGAAAGCCTTTACCAATAACCAGTATTACCAGGACAAATACAAATTTGATAACCCCAATATCAAGCTGATTAATGAGCTTAAGACTATCGGGGCAAAATTCATTGCCTGCGGACAGGCGATCACATTTATAGATCTTAAAAGGGAAGCCTTGCTGCCGGAAATAAAAATATCACTGACTGCACAAACCGTTCTTTCTTCTTACCAGATGAAAGGGTATGTGTGGTACAACATCCAGATGTAGGTTTCACCGGCTTAAAAATTATTAAAAAACCGGTTTTCAACAAGCTGAATTAATTAAAAAATTCTATCAGTTGTTGCTGGTAACGATAAAGGTTACCTGTTTTTAAGCGTATGCCTGTAGCCAGCAGGCTGAGTTTTTCCCGGTTGTTAATATTCATGGCTTTTGCCCACAAAGCGAATTCTGTTAATACTTTCCGTTCAGTTTCTTTTTTAGGCAATGCAACTGCAGTTTGTTGCAGGAATGTTTTAACAGCTTCAGCTTCGGCCCGTGTTGCATCATTTCTATAAGTTATCGTGATCAGTTTTTTAATTTTATCAATGATATCTGTAACCTGGGGAGGGTTAGCGTTGGCGGAATTTAATTCCAGGTTACTTTGAGTAAACTTTAGTAATATTTTATCTGAGCTTCGGTAATTTTTTCTTTTTTTAATTTTCTGTTGTTCGGTTTCTGCCAGTTTATATAATATGTTATCCATTGGCCTGAATCCAAACCGGTAATAGAACCAGAATGCGCCCGATTTAATGCCATCGGGGTTATCTAACCCGTACTGGTACGGTTCAATCTCAAAACAGGATATTGAAAATACCTGTTTATATACACGCAGCAACTGGCACATCACATAACCGGATTCTCCGCCACGGAATGATTCAAGGATATTCATTCCAAACCTGGCACGCTGGCCAAACACCCATGCGCCACCGTAAGAACAGGGAAAGCCATTTTTAAAAAGGGTAAAGCCAACATATGACTCATATGGCAACTGCCGTTCAGGGATCATTCCATAAATGGCAACACTGATGCCACGCTCCAGTTCATATAATCTGAAAGAGTTTTCATCCATATAAGTAACCGGGTCTGTTTCCCTTGCTGTTAAAGCCATGGAATTTTTTATTACTTTAATACAGGTCCGCTTATACATAAGATCCGGCTTCTTTTGCCGGGGTAAAGCTCTTTGTAAAAGCTCATCCATGTCAAATTGCTTTACAAGTTCTGCATGAAAAAAAAGTTTTGAAACGGGTATCCTGTTATATGCACGGGAAAATAATTTATTCCGGGGTTCCAGGTTAACATACACGTCTAACTTTTCAAATAAAAGGTCTCTTACAAACGGCTTTTCATGCAGACTTTCAAGCTGTTTCAGTAAAAAATCAAGGTAACGGTCCGGGGAAACCTGCATTGATTCCAGGAATGCTTCATTGCCAAGACCGGCAGTAGTCTCTGCTTTTAAAACTGTGGGCAGTGTAAGGCTTAATACTTCATTCAAGTTCAATGCCGGATCATTGAAAGAATCGAATGTAACCCTTGTATCATCATGATGTTTCAGCCAGTTTAAAAAATCAGGGGTAAAGCGGGTAGTGGTTTGCTGGTAAGGGAGGCCTTCATTTACAGGCAAATGCTTTTGAATATTCGATTTTCGCTTACATAAATTAGAAATGCGTTTAAACTCATTTTCGGCCAGTAACTGAATTTCAGCATTCCCGGGATAAGCACTAATGAACATCAGTAAATTGTGATAACTGCACAATTCAGCCGGGTTATTGCAAGTTAACCTGCTGAGTTTTTTAAGTTTATCCAGTAATAATTTTTGAGAATCTTCATCAAAACGGTTGCAGAACAGCTTCGATTCCTGTAGCAGAGAACTAAAAGTCAGTTTCATATTAAAAATACATATTTGCAGTAAAGTATGTGATAGTGGAAATTAAAGTATAGTAAAATATAACGGAATTGGATATCCGAAAATCTTATAAGTAAACTGTACAATACTTATCCCGGAATGTATTATTCCGGCTAAGATCATCATTTCCTTTTAATAAAGGAATACAAGCAATCCCTTTTTAAAGATAAGCGTAATTAACCCGGGTTATCCCAGAAACTATAACTAAGTGTAGTGTACTCAGTTTTATGTTCATTGGTTTCAGGCCAGTGGTGCTTGTCGAAGCCCGGTGCCTTTGCAAGGGTTTCTTTCTTTTCATTGAAGCGGAAAACCTTATTATCCGGATCAATCTGCAGCAGGTTAAATGGTATGGCAAAATACTTTTCACCAATGCCCAGGAATCCGCCGAACTCGATCACGTAATACTCTATTTTTCCATAACGGATGTCAAGCATGATATCTTTAATAGAGCCCAAGTGTTCACCTTCATCATTTATAACCTTGTCTCCAATAATTGAAGATGCAGTTAAAAACTTTAGCGGCGTATTCAGGTAAGGGTCTTCCTCAAACTGTCCTGTAAGGTTGTTTTTATATTCTATGCTCATAATTGAAATTTTTATTTACAAATCAATGAATATGATAATTCTTTCAATACTAAGCTACTGGAGTAAATTAATACTTAATATGACCAGCATCAGTTTGATAAATGATTGGCAGATAGCTTAAAAACACATAAATAAGTATCGATTTTTTAAAATATTCCCTTAAAAATTAGCATTTCCAGATTATGAATATTACTTTAGCATCCTGATTTACCTCTGATTCAACATCTTCCCGAAAAATCCTGCATTATACCACAAGTATCTGCAAAATCTAACATTCGTTTAATTGTATCATTATTGTTTAACTATTTGTTAATCAATTAATAATAGGATTCAAAGAAACAATGCAAACAATTGATTTTGCTGCTTATCCTCTTCCTCCCTGAATTTCCCCGTACTACTATTTATTAATGTAATCGTATTTGAATGAAACATCGTTTACTTTTTACAGGGTTAATTTTATTTTTATTCACTACAACACTGCCTGCTCAGGGCATTTACCAGTTTTGGGGCACAACAGGTTTGGGCGGACCCGATGATCTGGGTGCAATTTTTAAAACTGATGGAAATGGAAACAATTTCCAGGTAAAACATAAATACTTAACCAGCAATCCAGGAGCAAATCCCGGTTACACCGAAATGGTAGAATTACAGGGTAAATTCTATGGCGTAACTGTTAACGGAGGAAAATTTGATAAGGGGGTTATTTTTGAATGGGACCCGGCAAGTAATGTATATGCGCAAAAAACTGATTTTTCTACAGATAACGGATATTATCCTTATGGCAGCCTTACAATATTTGCAGGCAAAATGTATGGCATGACTTCACTTGGCGGATTGTACAATGCAGGCGTGATCTTTGAATGGGACCCGGCTACAAATGTATACACAAAAAAGATAGACCTTGTAAGTACTACCGGTAGCAATCCTTATGGAAGTATGACTGTTGTTGGAAATAAATTTTACGGTATGACAAGCCGGGGTGGTATCAATGATGGCGGGGTGATTTTTGAATGGGATCCGTCAAGTAATAATTACAGTAGAAAAATTGATTTTTTAAACGGACCTGGAGGCAGAAATCCATATGGTAACCTGACATATAGTAACGGAAAATTCTATGGAATGACTAGCCGTGGTGGTATTGGTGGCGGTGTGATCTTTGAATGGGATCCTGCTACAAACATTTATTCCATGCAGGTGAGTTTTAATTTTATTGATGGCAATTCTCCTCGTGGCAGTCTGGTGATGTATGAAGGGAAATTTTATGGCACTACTTTTTCAGGTGGCATCAGCGACCGCGGAGTTATATTTGAATGGGACCCATTGAACAATGAATATAATAAAAAAATTGAACTGATCAATTTCAATGATGGCCGTCACCCGATTGGTAACTTAACATGTAAAGACGGGAAGTTTTATGGCCTAACCTCTGGACATAGCCAGGGTACAAACCCGATACCTAGTGGTGGCATCTTATATGAATGGGACCCGGTTACCAATATTTACAGCAACAAATTATCACTTACTATCGGTACAGGTTATTACCCAATGGGAACACTTGCATTAAGTAACGGTAAGTTGTATGGTTTAACACAAATTGGTGGCAGTAATAATTCAGGTGTTCTTTTTGAATGGAACATTGCTACCGGTAGTTACAGCAAAAAAATTGACTTCAATGGAATTGAAGGAGGAAGACCGGGTGGGTTAACTTACCAGGCTGGAAAACTTTTCGGCACCACGCAATGGGGTGGTTATAATTATACCGGTTCAATTTATGAGCTGGACGTTGAAACTGAATTTTATACAAAAAAGTATGACCTGTCGATTGAAAACGGCAGCAATCCTTTTGGCAGTGTAACAAAATACAATGGAAAATATTATGGCATCACTTCCAAAGGTGGAATGTATAATAAAGGTGTAATTTATGAATGGGATCCTGTCAGCAATATTCAAACAAAAAAATATGATCTTGATTATACCAGCGGGCATCATCCCTATGGTTATTTAACCCTTTACAATGGTAAATTTTATGGCCTTAATGAAGAAGGAGGAGATGATGGTTCTGGTACCATGTTTGAATGGGATCCTGCTACAAATATTTATTTAAAACTGGTTGATTTTAATGGAACAAACGGCAGTCATCCTTATGGAAGCCTGCGTTTGCAAAATGATATTCTTTACGGCATTACTGGATTAGGCGGCGAACATGGCGCCGGAGTTATCTTTGAATGGAACCCTGCAAACCGCATATTTACCAAAAAAATTGACTTTAACGGAACAAACGGAGATTATCCAAGGGGTAACCTGGCCTGGTTATCTAACAGATTTTACGGAATCACTGAAGCCGGTGGATTAAATAATGAAGGCGTGCTATTTGAGTGGGACCCGGCAACAAATAATTACACTGTAAAAGTGAATCTTAGCAAAGACTCCGGAAGCCATCCGTTTGGAAGCCTGGCAATAAACGCTGGAAAATTATATGGAATGACCAGTGAAGGCGGCACCAATAATGATGGTGTGATCTTTGAATGGGATCCTGCCGGTAACGTATACACGGTAAAGAAAAATTTAAATGCTGCTGAAGCCGGACAACCCGGAATTGGTAATGACCTGGTAACCGTTCCTGCACCGGTAGCAAAAGGCACAGCAGGTACCTGTACCGAATTCCCTGCTGTTACCATCGATAGCAGTAATAACAACCGTTGGGTTGCCATAACAGATAATGAAGGAAATGCCGTAGCTGAAATTAAAGCCAATGGTAATAACCTGGGAATTGTTACGGCTTCTATGTTTATTAATAATGGTATTGTAAGAGAAGATGAGTCAAAAAGATTGTACCTCGACAGGAACCTCACACTCAACCCACAGGTAGCCATACCTGCAAATTCAACAGTTGATATACGCTTGTATATAAAGAAAACGGAATTCCTTGCAATGAAGAATGCTGTGAATTCAATCGGACAGCCTTCCGGTATCAATACGATTATTGACCTGGGCATATCCAGGAACGACAACGGTTGTGGCAATACAATAACCGGCACTAGGGTTGAACTGGAAACCAATCCGGCGCCATGGGAAGCAGATTATGTATTAACTACCAGTACAGGGAAATTATCATCCTTCTACTTTTTCAACAAAGCAGCAGCAGGACCTTTACCGGTTAGCAGCCTTGTTTTTGAAGGACACCTGGAAAATAAAGATGCTGAACTTAACTGGAAAACAAGCAATGAATTCAATACACATTCATTTGAACTGGAGAGAAGCCTGGATGGCAATACTTTCACGAGGATCACTTCGGTAAACGCAGATAACAGCCAGTCATTGCAGCAGTATGTTTATACTGATATGGATGTTTTTGCATTACGCGTTCCGGTTATTCATTACAGGCTTAAACAATATTACCTGGATGGAAGGATCGCAATTTCAAATGTAGTAACCATAAAACTTGACTTCAAACAACAAATTTATATTTATCCGAACCCGGTTTATGACAATACGAACCTGGTAGTAAATATTACCAAAGCTGACAAGGTTCAGGGAAGGATCATTGACAATTTGGGAAGAACCATTAAAATATTACAATGGGATATTCCTGCAGGCATGAATGCTTACAAACTTAATTTATTCAGCCTGGCTAAAGGTATGTATTACCTTGAACTGAAAGGGGAGCATACAAATGAACTGATCAGGATCATAAAAGAATAAAGCAACATAGAATACATCACAACAGTACGTTTTAAAACAATCCATGAAAAAAAATAGCCCCATTTACAGGGGCTATTTTTGTGGTGAATAATAAATTATTCTTTGTTTCAAGGGTAGGTAAGCAACGACCTTTTTTAGCCGCTTGATTATAAACGCACTGTGTGAAATAATATTGTGAATATGTAGTAAAAAATCACTCAATTGACTTGTACATGCAGCACATTTCTCATTTGGGTAATTAAAAAATTGGGTAAT
>JAGPDJ010000121.1 GCA_018057635.1 Ferruginibacter sp.
GCAAACCACCCAGCATGGTTGGCATGTGCATGGCAGGGTTACCAACTGTTGCCACATGCAGGTGTTCCAGTTTCTTTTTGTGTACTGCTTCCAGGCCGAAAAATGTAAAGAACATTTCAGATTCTATACCTTCCATCCTGGCCCCATTGGCGAGTACAAAAGCGGCATACACATTTTCCAATGTAGCTTTAGAAAGAATGATCATCATTTTTTTTATCTCACCATTAAACTCGTTCATGATTGAATATTTATAAGTTATGAATTAAATGCAACTGGCTGGTTTTGGAATACCGGCTATCTTGGTTGCGGTTTTTAAAGGGGCATTTGGAAAAAGAGCATAGAATTCTTTAATATCAACAACACCGCTCTTTCCTATTTTGCGGATACTCAATGCAACTTCTTTTTTAAATTCATCCTGCAGGTAGTTTACTACTTCCCAATGCCTCGGAGTCAATACAATATTTGCTTCCTGTGCCAGTGCTTCCCCTATCCCTTTATTCCATTGTGAGAAGTTTGTCATGTAGCCTTCTTCGTTAACTTCGATTGTGTTTCCGGCAATAATCCTTTCCATAATAATTAGTTTTTAGTTTTTAGTTATTAGCTTTTAGTTTTTAGCTATTAGCTTTTAGTTTTTAATCAAAATGTTTCCCGGATTCCTGCATGGTAGCAGAAACAAAGGGTATATGTGTTCCTTTTAATAATACGTTCCAGTATATCCACCTGAATGCCAGTTTCCCCATGTGGTTCATCCGGGATTCTTTTAATAACCGTAACGGGCCAACGCCGGGGAAAGGGAATTCACCTTCAACCGGTTCATGGGTGTAATTAAAATCTATCAGCAGTGCTTTACCATTTCCGGTTTCCACAAAGCAATTTGCATGACCATCGAATTCTTCTTTCAAAGGTTCGCCTTTCATGTACCGTAGAATATTTTCTGTTAAAATCTCTGCTTCAAAGTGTGCAACAGATCCTGCTTTTGATGCGGGAATATTACTTGCATCACCTATCACAAAAACATTCTGGTATTTTAAAGATTGCAGTGTTCCCTTGTTGGTTGGCACATAATTGAGATCATCTCCCAGCCCGGATCTTTCCATCAGTTCATCCCCTTTGTTTGTAGGAACTGTAACCAGGAGATCGAAGGGGATTTCTTTACCACCGTAATCAATGATCTTTTTATTTTCATTGTCAACTTCGGCAATAGCAAAATCACTTTCAATCATGATATTTTTTTCATGCAGCAAATGATCCAGTGCTGCTGTGGCTTTTGGCTTGGTAAATGCTCCGCTCAACGGTGTAACATAGGTTATCTCCACTTTATCACGCATGTGCTTGTGCTTAAAAAATGAGTCGGCAAGGAATGCAAACTCCAGCGGAGCTACCGGGCATTTGATAGGCATTTCGGTAATATGAACAACGAGTTTACCTCCTTCCCATTCCCTGAGTTTATTTCTCAGTGCCAGTGAACCTTCAAATGTATAGAAGTCAAAAACAGATTTTTGCCATTCAGATCCATTCATTCCTTCCACTTCTTCCGGCGCTATTTTTGCACCGGTAGCAATGATAAGGATATCATAGTGCAGCTGATCTCCGTTTTTCATTTTAACCATGCTGTTTTCAGCATCCACCATTTCAATTTTATCGGTGAGCAGCCTAACTCCTTTTGGAATAAACTCTTTGATAGACTTAATAATATCTTCCGGTTTATAGATATCAAATGGCAGGAATAAATAACCTGGTTGATAATGATGCTCTTCTCTCTCATCTATAATATCAATCTCCCATTCATCTTTTTTAAGTTCATGCTGCAGGTGATTGGCCATCATTGTTCCTGCTGTTCCGGCTCCTAATATTACCAAACGTTTCATATATTTTGTTTTTCTTAAATAATTTGATTGTGACCGCATTTTATTTCAGCAACCAGGATAATGACGCATGAAATATGCTGTTTTTTAAACCGGATGTACTGTTGTTGTATTCATTGGCCACATAACTGTTTGCTACGGCTGTTTCATTATTCCTGAATGCATATTCATATGCAATATTTACTGAGAGTGACTTATTAAACCTGAATGAACCACCGGCAGTAACATGGTGTTTTACAATTGCCGGGAATAGCGGGAATATTGTTGTTTCAGGAACCGGGTTGCTGCCATATGCATAACCAGCACGGAAACCTAACTTATCAGTTGCGTCAAATTCTGCTCCGGTGCGGATAACAACGGTATTTTCCCAATACATTGGGAAAGCCATTTCAATAGTTCCGGGTGTACCAAGCATCCTGTTAATATTTGCGTTTGACCCATCAGCCAGTTTAATATCCATTGTATTAAATGCTTTTTTCCAGTTGATCCATTCTGCATCCAAACCAATTCTTATTTTTTTTGAAGGCGCGAAAGCTATTCCTGCTGAAATAGATTGAGGCAAACCAAATGTAGCTTCTGCATTATACTCATCAGTAACTCCTTTGGTAAGGTCTATACCCATTTGAGAAAACATATTCATTGCCATTTGTTGTGCCTGTTCAGGAGTTGTTCCCGGATTTTGCTGTATGATACCGGCCACAACTTTTCCAAATGCATTATTAAGCTGATAGGTCATATCCATATCAGCTTTACCGTTTTTATATTTCAAATTTACCGGAAGGCTGTAATTAATACCTGCAGAAAATTTTTCATTGGGCTTGTATGCCAATCCAATTTTACCATTAAACCCAAATGCAGTAAGGCTTTGCATATTTGCTGAAGCAACTACTTCACTGTATCCCAATCCGCCATTTTCAGGAGCTGCAGCAAACATATCGCCGAATGTAAAATCTGTTTGCGGATTAATTACGCCTTTCATCATGGATGTAGGCATGCTCATTGGCATTTTAAATTCAACCTGTCCGTACACGAGATTAGCAGTTATACCTGCAGAAAAATGATCTGTTATTTTATATGCCAACGCTCCACCTCCCTGCATCACAGCAAATTTTGAATGATAAGGTTGCTTCACATAATTACCTGCCTGGTCTTTGTACATTTCATGATTCAGATCAAAATCTGCACCCATGCCACCTTGTGTAAAAATTCCAAAACCATAAGTAAGTTTTTTTGAAGGATTGCCAACATAACTCAGGCAACCCAGTGGGAATAGGTTTTTCTTGCCGGTATTGTTGTTGATATCATTTTTAAAATAAACTGATGGAGCCATCACAGATATGCTGAGGTCAATTTGAGATGATTTCACAAATGACAACCCTGCCGGGTTATTCATAATAAGTGAAGGATTGTCGAAAAATCCGGTAACTACTCCGCCACGGCCTGCAGTAAGAGCATCATATCCTATTAAACGTGTTCCGTTCTGTGCATGAAGATTGCCTGTAAACAGTATTGTAATTATTACAAATACTACATGTAGCTTTCTCATAAAAAATATTTTTGGTAAATAAAATTGTTAGTGCCTTCATAAAACCAATATTGAAGGGCTGAAAATGATCGTTGATTTAACAGAATTTGAAATCAGGCAGGCTGCTTCCGATTTTTCCAATATTCTCAATGCCCTTTCCCTGTCTGATTCTTCCAGTATGGTAAGCACCGGTGAAAGTGTTATTTCGCTGATCATAAATTTATTATCAACTTTTTCCAGCTTCCCTGAAGCATTGCTTTCAAATTTTTCGAAATTAAATTTTGAATTTTCTGCAATAGCCAGGAATGTGGTCATGAGGCAACTGTTAACTGCTGCTACCAGTAAATGTTCCGGTGACCATATCCCTTCCATTCCTTTGGGAAATTCCGGCGGTGTTGCCACTTCAATATTTGAATTTAAAACCGGCGAACTCATTAATCCTTTGCGGTCACTTTCCCAATTCAGGTCTACATTATAATAATGAACTGTTTCCATTTTGTATATTTTTATTATGCTTTTAATAATTACAGAACAAAAGTATACTGGCGATACTGGCAGTTATGTAACTAAAATCACACAGAGGCAGATAATGACAAGAGTCATAAGTAATTATGACCATAATTAGCTTAACGGAAAATGAATATCATTGACAGATTGATTCAGAATACCTGGGAAATTATCACCTAAATGAAAAGGCCCGGTTTATTTGAACCCGGGCCAAAAATAGCAAAGCAAGCATGATTCATTATATGGTTATGCTGTTCCTTTTAAAATTTTATTCCAGTATAACCAGGGCAATATTTTTGTTTTCAAAATCCACATTGACCACCTTGGTTTTACCTGATCGAACGGAAAGGTCATTTTGGGCGTATTGCTGTAATCGAATTCAGCCAGCATTAATTTTCCGTATTGTGTTGGAATTGGGCAGGCACTATAACCAGAATACTCAGCTGTAACCTCCTGATCAGATAAAACAGCCAGTAAATTCTGTACAACCACAGGCGCTTGTTTTCTGATAGCAGCACCAGTTTTTTTACAGGGTGCATTGGTGCAATCTCCCAATGAAAATATATTGGCAAAGCGGCTATGCTGCAATGTTAGCTTGTTCACTTCCACGAATCCAAAAGGATTGGCCGCATCAGCAAGAGGGCTATTTTTGATAAAGTCCGGAGCTGATTGAGGTGGTACTGCATGGCATATATCAAATTTTATTTCTTTTTATTCAACAACCCCATCTTTGTTTTTCTCTTCGTAAAACACTGTCTTTTTTTCGCCATCAATTGCATTTACATTTACGCCAAAATGTGGTTTAATATTAACCTGTTTGATCAACTTTGTAAGTGTTTCTGCATATTCCTTGATATCAAAAATCACTCCCGCACCGGAAAGGTAGTGTACGTTGCATTTATCCAGGATTCCTTTTTTCTTCCAGTAATCGCAGGCAAGGTACATGATCTTATGAGGAGCACCGCCGCACTTAACAGGGCCAACCGGGTTGGTGAAAACAGCCGTACCGCCTTTGAAGTTTTTGATCATTTCCCAGGTGTATGGTGCCATATCAAAAGAATAATTACTGGATACATTGTTTTTACCCAGCGTTTCTTTAAATCCTTTTATTTTAGTCCAGTTCAGTTGTATGCCCGGGCAAACAACCATGGCATCATACCCGTAAGTTTTACCGCTTTTACAAACAACCTTGTTTTCATTTGGCAGAAAAGTTTCCACTGCATCTTTGATCCATGTGGTTCCTTTAGGAATATAGTCACTTTCATTCCTGACGGTTTTACTGATATCGAAAATACCGGCTCCCACCAATGTCCATGCAGGCTGGTAATAATGTTTTTCGGAGGGATCAATAATAGAGATCTGAAGATCCCTGTCTTTTTTTAATAGTTGGGAAGCTACAGAAAGGCCGGCATTGCCACCTCCTACAATGATGATTTTTTGAGCAGGCATATCGTTTCAATTTAAGTTTTTGATATAAAAAGAATACCATCAAAGTATTCCATTATTTAAATGACTTTTTAAAACTATCCTATTTGTATGACGGCAATGGTAACTTTTGTTACTTTCATGCAGCAGCTCATCAACTGATATTTTCATCAATGCTGCAGATACATACAGTAATTTATTGAGTAAACCTGATACAGTGTATTTGATAAATAAGGTGTAGTGATATTATAAGCTTTTGTAATGCTGTAAACTAAAATTCAGTTCTTTGATCTTAAACAACTCAATCTATGCAAGTTTTCTAACAACACGTTAATAAATAAAAGGGATCAATCTCTTTGTATTTTGCATGTAATCTTTATAACCGGAAAATTTTTCAACAAGCATTTTTTCTTCCCAGTTCAGTTTTATTATCAGTACCACACACAATACTAAAAACATAAAAAGCCTGGTTATTGAAAAATGAAAAATCAATAACCCAATCATACCTAATATAACAGATGAATACATCGGATGCCGTATAAACCTGTATGGCCCGCTGATTACCAACCTGGCTTCTTTTGCTGGAATTGGAGAAATCCTGAGTTTACTTTTTCTCATACTTATAAAAGCCCATACAACTAATAAAAAAGAGATTAAAATAAATACAAAGGAAAGAATTGATGATTTTAAAAACGATGTGCCACAAATCAACAAACCTAAAAGGGTAAATTGCATGGTAACCAATATACTTGCTTTAGTGATATTTTTCAAAGCTTCATTATTTAACAGGCACTTAGTAAATTATTATTAAAAAAATTTTGATTATTGTTGTCTTGTTTAAGATATTATTTATTCCATTGAGTTGACCTCACCCCAACCCCTCTCCAAAGGAGAGGGGCTGCAACATTGCCCGTAAAAAGATTCTTTGAATAAATAAAATTTTTAAAGAATAACGGCAACCTTTCGGCTGCCGTTGGTTTATCCAGGTGTTTTTTCATAAATAGCCTAACGGCTATTTGAAATCATTATGCTTTCATTACTTTACTCTGGCATACGTAATTTGTTTTTGGTACATTAGTTTCTGAAATGGCTTTAAAGCCTCCGTCTATTTCTGTAAAATTCCTGTAGCCTCTTGCCTGTAATATACTTGCTGCCATCATACTGCGGAAACCGCCGGCACAATGCACGAAGAAATGCTCTTCCGGATTAATGTCACGGATCCATTCATTGATATAAGCCAACGGCCTGTTGTAAGCTTCCTCAATATGCTCAGCAGCATATTCACTCTCTTTCCTTACATCAATGATCTTGTCTTCTCCTATTTTAACATGTTCAGCAAATTGTGCTGCGCTGATCCTGTCAACTACATCAGCTTCTTTACCGGATGCAAGCCATGCTTCAAAACCTCCTTTCAAATGCCCGAGTAAATTATCAAACCCAACCCTGCTCAACCTTGTAACAGTTTCTTCTTCTTTTCCTTCATCCGTAACCAATAAAAGCGGTTGTTTAACATCAACGATCAAAGCGCCAACCCAGGGAGCAAAATCTCCGTCTAAACCAATATTTACAGATTGCGGAATAAACCCTTTATAAAAATCTTTGTTAGACCTTGTATCTAGTATTAATGAATCTGTATTTTCTGCGGCTGCTTCAAATTCATCCGGTGTTAATGCACGCATGCCGTTATTCATTACTGTATCAAAACTTTCATATCCTTTTTTATTCATGGCCACATTTAAGCCAAAGTAAGCTGGTGGCGGTAGCAAGCCATCTGTAACTGCTTTTATAAAAGAATCCTTATCAGG
>JAGPDJ010000122.1 GCA_018057635.1 Ferruginibacter sp.
TTTTATTCGCTGTTTGTTTTTTCCAGTTGTTCACTACAGTTCCTTTGTATTTCAAAGAAGGACTAAAATTGAATGAATTCTGGATAGGCGTGGTGATGTCTGTAAACGGGTTGCTGATTGCAATAATAGAAATGGTGCTTGTATTTAAATTAGAAGGCCGCCGGCCTTACCTTACTTTGATGAGTTATGGATCTGTAATTATGGGAATTGCTTTTCTATTATTAAACCTGCCTGTTCACAATGGTTTTATAATTGCCCTGTTATCTATGCTGGTAATAACAGTTGCAGAAATGACAGGTATGCCTTTTATGAACAGTTATTACATAGGTAGAAGTTCTGACCGGAACAGGGGACAGTATGCCGGTTTGTATACGATGTCGTGGAGCCTTGCACAGGTAATTGGAAGCAGTTGTGGTGCAATCATTGCAGCCTCTTTTGGGTTCTTTAATTTATGGCTGATCGTTGGATTCATCTGTTTGGTTACCGCCCTTGGATATTATATGCTGCAAAAAAGCAGTTATGGTTAACGGTTATATACATGCATCAGGAAGCACTAAATTAATTATTACTGTTTCAGGCAGCATTCCTTAAGTGCTGTTTTACTCAGATAAACCTGAAAAAACTTCAGAAAAAATAAACAACGGGCAATAAAATTAATATTCAAAAACAGTTGTAGTTGTAGATTTTCCGGTTACAGTCATCGTTTGGCCCATTACTTCTAAATTCCCGTTTATAGTAGCATTGTTTGAACGTTTGCTTACTAGTGATGTTTTTGTATCGGTTGTAATAATTCCGGTTGATTTTGTTGACATGTTGATGGTAACCTGCATACCCTGTAATTCTACCTGGCTGTTATTATCTACCTGTATGATAGATTTGATGCTGGCAATTCCATTGTCAATTGATTGTAACAAGTATTCTTTTACAGATTTTAAAGTGGGAGTAGATGAAGAGTCAAACCATTTATCACCAATCTTAATTCCTGCGGGGATAATTAAAAAAACATCTTCCCCCATATTTTTATCACTGGAACCCATTGATTCAAACATGCTTTCCATTGGGTTAGCAACATCTGAAGCATCAACAGGTGCAGGTTTCTTGTTGTAAGTAATGGCTGCTGTATTCATATTTACAGTAAATGTATCCGGAACATTCAGGTTTTTTACAGATTTTCCCATTTCAGAATCAGCATCTTCTTTTTTATCAGAATCATAGCTGTTAGACTGCCCCATAAAATCCATTGATAATTTTAATCCGGTTAATGTATTGCTAAGTGTGTAAGTTTCTTTATTTGCATCTAAAACAACCAGATTATACTCCGACGATGAGATGTTTTTCATTTCCATTCCCATGCCCATATCTGCTTCCTGGTTACTGGATGTTTTAACCACAATTTTTTGTCCTTTGTTCAAAACAACCCTGGGTTCATATTTTTGAGCATAACCGGAAATAGAAACAGCAAAAAATGCAATTAATAAAAAAGCTTTCATTTTATAGTTTTTTTGATTGTAAATGTAAAGGTAAAAGTGAAACATAAAAAAATGGGTTATTGTTTTAACAATAACCCATGCAGATTTAAATGACTTTAATTTATCCGATAACTGTTACATTAACAGCATTCATTCCTTTCTTGCCATTTTGAAGCTCAAATTCTACTTTGTCGCCTTCTTTGATGTCATTAATTAAGCCGCTTACATGTACAAAAGTTTCTTTGTCAGATTCGTCATGCTTAATAAAACCGAAACCCTTTTCAGAATTGAAAAATTTAACGGTGCCTTGATTTTTAGTGTCCATTTTTAGATTTGTATTGTATTAATAAAGTGCAAAGTTAAGGGTTTATCCTTAAATATTCGAATGAATTTAAATTCTTGGAATAAAAGGCCTCATTTTCATTAATTTTAACAAGTTAATTAATAGGCATAAAACAATATTAGCGTACGGATGTTTTAAAAAAATAGATCTTAATTAGTTAATAGCCATATTGTTAAGCTATTAAATTGCCACAATGGAATAAATTTTTAAAAATGCATCATACAAAAACGGTTATAACAGGAACAGGTAATTATATTCCTGCTGTTATAAAAACGAACAATGATTTTGCAGTAAATATTTTTTACGGGGAAGACCATGTTCCTATAAAGACTGACCCACAGATCGTTGTTGATAAATTTAAGCAGATCACCGGAATTGAAGAGCGCAGGTATGCAACTGAAGATATAAATGCATCCGGTATGGCTACTATTGCTGCCAGGATTGCCCTGGAGGATTCAACCTGTGATCCCGAAAGTATTGACCAGATCATTGTTGCACATAATTTCGGAAATGTATTGAAGAATACAATACAAACAGATGTATTGCCAGCGCTGGCTTCCAGGGTTAAGCACGAATTACAGATAAAGAACCCGTTTTGTATTCCTTATGATATTATGTTTGGTTGCCCCGGCTGGATTCAGGGTGTGATACAGGCTGATGCATATATTAAAGCCGGTGTTGCAAAAAAGTGCCTTGTTATTGGTACTGAAACTTTATCACGTGTATTGGATAAGTACGACAGAGACAGTATGATATTTTCAGATGGAGCAGGCGCCTGTATCATTGAAGCAAAAGATGCATCAGCCACACATTCGGGGATAATGGCAACAGCAGCAATGGCGCATTGTGCAGACGAAGTTGGTTACCTGTATTTTGGAATGTCAAATCATCCGGATGCTGATCCCGGAGTTCGCTATATTAAAATGAAAGGCCGCAAGGTTTTCGAATATGCATTAACGTATGTTCCTTTGGCAATGAAACAATGCCTCGACAAAGCGGAAGTTGATATCAGGGAAGTGAAAAAAGTCTTTCTTCACCAGGCCAATGAAAAAATGGATGTGAGTATCATCAAAGCATTGTATAAATTATATGGTATCGATGAAATACCAAAAGATATAATGCCAATGAGCATTCATAAACTTGGAAACAGTTCCGTTGCAACTGTACCAACATTATTTGATCTTGTTAGAAAGAATAAAATGCCCGCTCATATTTTAACACAGGGAGACCTGGTGCTGTTTGCTTCTGTTGGTGCCGGAATGAATATCAATGCATTTTGTTACAGGGTATAACCTGTTGTAAACAAGGCATATATAGTTTTAAGCGGAAAAGCCCCTTAAAATGCTTACCTTTGCAAGAAATTTGCATATGGTAAACGAAATGATCACTAAATTTTTAGAGCCGGGCCATGTAGAAAAGCTTGCAGTAAAAATTGAGTTTAAGAAGCGGAATTCAATGGTAGGAATTTTTGTGAAATCGAATGATTACGAAGATCTGAAGTCGAAAAATTTCTGGAGAATCGTTTCTGAAATTAAAATTCCCGAATGGAAAAAAACAAACGATAATAGTTTGTCTAAGATATTCAGTGGCTCAGAATTTACCCGCCTTACAGTTGCCAAAGAGCAATAACCAGGTTACTTAACGGAAGATCAAATTAGCTGGAATATTTTTATCAGCTACATATTTTTGATGCTTACATATTATTTCAGGTAGTATTTTAACGCCTGTTTTTAAATTGTTTGTAAAGATTTTATCTGGAAATTAAAATAAAAAAAGTTCAGTTTAATCACTGAACTTTTTTATGTTGAATTGTTGAAGCCTGTTGATTAATTATCAGTTGCGAAACTACTGGTTGGTTCGCAGGTACACACCAGGTTCCTGTCGCCAAAAGTATTGTTTATCCGGGCAATAGAAGGCCAGAATTTATTCCTGGTTACATATGCCAATGGAAATGCTGCTTCCTGCCTTGTATAATGATGGTTCCATTCATCACTGCAAATTACGGCCTGCGTATGAGGTGAATTTTTTAAAGCATTATCAGTTTTATCTGATGTACCTTCTTCAATTGCTTTTATTTCCTGGTAAATGCTGATCAGTGCTTCGCAAAACCGGTCTAACTCTGCTTTATCTTCACTTTCAGTTGGTTCAATCATGATTGTTCCTGGTACGGGGAAACTCATGGTTGGTGCATGAAACCCGTAATCCATCAAACGCTTGGCTATATCTTCTGCTTCAATACCGGCGGTTGTTTTAAAAGGACGCAGGTCAACAATAAATTCATGCGCACAATAGCCGTTTGATCCGGTGTATAAAATCGGGTAATATTTCTCCAGCTTCGCTTTCATATAATTTGCATTCAATATTGCATATTCAGTTGCACTTTTTAAACCTGCAGCACCCAGCATTTTTATATATGCATAACTTATCAGTAATATACTGGCACTTCCATACGGGGCAGCTGAAACAGCCGATGTGGCTGAACCTGGTAATTGTAAAGTGTCTTTCACACGGTGACCCGGTAAATATGGTTTCAGTTTATTGTTCACACAAATTGGTCCTACTCCCGGTCCGCCGCCACCATGTGGTATGGCAAAAGTTTTATGAAGGTTTAAATGGCATACATCTGCTCCAATCATACCGGGGCTTGTTAATCCAACCTGTGCATTCATATTTGCACCATCCATATAAACAAGGCCTCCATTGTCATGAATGATCTTGCAAACTTTTTTAATACTTTCTTCAAATACACCATGTGTGCTCGGATAAGTAACCATCAGGCCGGCAAGGTTAGCAGCATTTTCTGTTGCTTTTTGTTTAAGGTCATTTACATCAATAAGCCCTTCAGCATCACTTTTTACCACAATTACTTTCATACCGGCCATGATAGCACTGGCAGGGTTTGTGCCATGGGCAGAGATCGGTATCAATACGATATCACGGTGCGGTTCTTTCCTGTCTTCGTGGTAAGCCCTGATGGTCAATAATCCGGTGTATTCGCCCTGTGCACCGCTGTTCGGTTGTAACGAACAGGCGGTGAATCCGGTAATTTTGCACAAATAATCTTCCAGTTCTGATATGATTTTTTGATATCCTTTTGTCTGTGATGCAGGAGCAAAAGGATGTACCTGGCTGAATTCAGGCCAACTTACCGGAATAAGTTCAGTGGCTGCATTTAATTTCATGGTACAGCTTCCCAACGAAATCATGGATGTATTTAAACTCAGGTCTTTGTTTTCCAGCGATTTGATATACCGCATCATCAGGCTTTCACTGTGGTATTTATTGAAAACTACGTGCGCTAAATAACCGGAATCTCTTGTTAAGTCTTTGCCAAATGATGCTGCTGATTCTTCAACAACTATAGAAATATCTTTTGAAAATGATTTCTTAAAAATTGATGTAAGCGTATTTACGGTGTCTGATAAGTTACAGGAAGATACTTCGTCTATAGATAATCCAACTGTGCCATCAGGGAAATAATGAAAATTTGAATTGTTTGCTTCAGCAATTTTTCTGAAATTTTCTGCATCAGGCACTTCAAAAGTAATACTGTCGAAATAACTGCTGGTTAAAACCTTAACACCGGCTTCTGAAAGGCCTTTGGAAACAGCTTTTGCAAGTGAATGTATCCTGAGTGCTATTTTTTTCAAACCTTCCGGTCCGTGATAAACAGCATACATAGCAGCCATATTGGCCAGCAATGCCTGGGCTGTACAAATATTGGAAGTGGCTTTTTCCCTTTTAATATGCTGTTCTCTTGTTTGCAGGGCCATCCGCAAAGCACGGTTATTCTGAGCATCTATACTGATGCCGATGATACGGCCTGGCATTCCTCTTTTAAATTCATCTTTTGTTGCAAAGAATGCTGCATGGGGTCCGCCATATCCAAGCGGTACGCCAAAGCGTTGAGCAGAACCTATGGCAACATCTGCTCCCAGTTCACCAGGAGGTGTAAGTAATGTCAAAGCAAGGAGGTCTGTTGCCATTACTACAAAACCGTTTATAGCATGTACTTTTTTAATGAACTCACGGTAATCATTAACCGAACCGTGACTATCCGGATATTGTACAATTGCTCCAAAATAAGATTCATCCAAAGAAGCAGTTGTATAATCACCCGAAACAAGTTGTATTCCGATTGGTGTTGCCCTGGTCAGTAATACATCTTTGGTTTGTTCAAAAATTCTGTTATCAACAAAAAAACGGGGTGAACTTATTTCGTCTGATTTATTTTTATGGTGAAACAGCATGGCCATGGCTTCAGCAGCGGCAGTGGCTTCATCCAGCAGGCTGGCATTGGCAAGTTCAAGCCCGGTTAAGTCACAAACCATTGTTTGAAAATTGAGCAGGCTTTCCAGGCGGCCCTGTGAAATTTCTGCCTGGTATGGTGTATACTGTGTATACCATCCCGGGTTTTCAAAAATGTTCCTCAGTATTACACTTGGTGTTATCGTATTATAATAACCCTGACCTATAAATGTTTTGAAAATTTTATTCCTGGCAGCTGTTTTCTTCAGTTCTGTGAGGTACTCAAATTCAGTTTGTGCTGCAGGTATTTTTAACGGAGCTTTTAACCTGATAGATGCAGGTACCGTTTTACTGATTAGTTCATCCAGTGATGATTCTCCAATAATTTTCAGCATTTCATTGCTGTCCTGTTCGTGGAGTGTGCCAATATGCCTGAATGCAAATTCATGTTGTTGTTCTTCAAAGAGGTTCATATATTTATTATTTAGCCGGCTTAAAATTCAATTTTCATCTTTTTAGTCTTAGCACAAGTGTTTATTAAAATTCGTATATTTTATAAAATGGTGCAAAAAACCAATATTTACCGCCGCAAATTTAGTACAAACCCCACACATATATTGATGATTAGTTTTGTTAGTTTTACGTTGTGGAAAACTGTGGTATAAATGTAAAATTTTCATTAAACAAATGAGCAGCGAAATCCTGAACAACTGGCAAAAGAAATCAGCCGATAATCAAAAAAAATACAAACAGTTTCTGCAACGCCCGGATAAGAACAAGGTATTGAAACAACTTCCCGGGTTTCATGAAGAAGCATTTTCAAACATTGATTGCCTGGATTGTGCCGCATGTTGTAAAAATTATTCACCCCGTTTTAAGACTCCCGATCTGAAGAGGATTGCAAAACAGCTTAAAATGAAAGAAGGTGATTTTATAGAAAAGTATTTAACGCTGGATAATGAGGGAGATTACGTTGTTAAATCAAAACCTTGCCCGTTTTTAGGCCAGGATAACTTTTGCAGTATTTATGAATTCAGGCCATCAGATTGTGC